>NZ_RKJG01000002.1:0-74442 GCF_003940475.1 Acinetobacter sp. FDAARGOS_559 | reverse complement strand
AGATATTGACCCAAAAAAGTAAAGGACCCCCAACTCTATAGGCAGTATGAAAAAACAGGAGGATTTCTAATTCAAGCTGCTAGGGAAGTGGGGGTGGACCCTCAGAAAGTTATTTTAATTTCGGGTTTAGAGAGCTCGTTCAAAGAAGATGCTGTATCAGCAACTAAAGCAACCGGCTTAGGCCAATTTGTAGCTGGAACGTTTGCTGAACGAATTGCTAAATCGAGACATCCTGAACTGCGAGCACTAAGAGGTTTATCTAGAGAAGAGCTACTTGAAAAAAGGAAGGATCCAAGAATTGGAGCACTAGCTTTAGCTGAACATATTAAAGATGCAGAAGACCGCGTTAAATCTGCTTTTAAAGCCAATGGTATAAGAGATAACGTAACACTTGCAGATATTTATACAGTCCATAACATTGGTAATCCAAGCATGGCTGTAGCAGCAAGACAAGGTAAAATGGCTTTAGCCGGTGTATCTGTGAAGGCTATGAGAAACAATGCACAACTTTACGAAAATGGAATTAATACGACGGCAAAACAGTATATGGAAACGGTCGATCGAAAGTTTGTTGTTATCGATGCTAAGTTAAGGAACGGAAAGAGAAATTAAATAAAATGCCCTCAAAATTGAGGGCATTTTTTTAGGAAATTCTACATTTAGCAGTTCGTCTTATTTCATCTGACCATTCAAACAATTTCTCTTCAGATAAAGGAAGTTTGCTATTCATAGCAGCCTTGATAAAACACATTGTTCCATGCTCAGGATCATCGGAACTTCTTTCAGCTCTATAGTTATATAGTGAATTTACTAAGGAATTATAATTATTGTGATCAGCTTTTATTTTCCAGTATCCGATAGCAAAAATATCAGAGACGGCTTCACGCCAGAGTTGTGTTTGTTCAGATCTCTCATTAAGCAAATATGATTGCAGATCAGTAACTTTATTAGCTTGGTCGGGAGCGATGGACAGAGTGGACAATGGGTTCAAAGAGTTTTTGTTAGGTAAATCTCTTGACCTATCAAGACAATGAGCAAATTCATGCATCATGATTCCTTGAACCCACAAGTTCTTATCGACAAAAGAAGGTGCAGTATTTAAGACATTTTGGGGTGATAGATTTAAAATGCAATAACCCGATGCTGCTTGCATAGAAGCCGGAGAAGCATTAGGGATATTAAGTGTTGTTAATGCCCAGCTATCATTTATGTCTCCAAGCTCAACCACAGTTTTATAGTTTTTAAAAGCGTAATCTTTTAAGACTTTAAACCCGGTTGCAGAACTTAGAAATTCTTGCCTTTGATCATCAAATTGCTTTTGCGAATAGAGTTTTAACGAATTGCCTACTATGAAAGCAATTAAAGCAATCAGAAGTGTAAAACTAGCCGAGAGAGAACCAGAAATTACGAAACTTTTTAACTTACTTGTAACAGGATGAGGTCCCTTTTTTATTTGGCTATTTATTAAAAAATACAAAGGAATTATCGTCATTATAGAAAGAAGAATTAAGCCAAATACCGGGTAATGCAAGGGTATGATAAAGCCCAAGAGAGGCCATATCATGATAGAAATCACAAATAGAATGAAAAGGACAGGGATAGTCAAATCATTCAAGCTAATTTTGTGATTAGGCATTTTTATATCCTGGTGAACAAGTTTCAAGTGTTGCGGATCCGCATAAAATTATTATAACTAACGACAAACAATGTCGTTGTAATGATTTTAAAGAATTTTTTTAATTTGCTTTTTTTTATGCTCAGCTCTACCATTTATTTTGAATTTGTAACGTTTTCAAAATGGCATGAAAGAACAAATCTTTGCACTCATTGATATTAACAACTGCTATGCTAGTATTGAGAGGTTTTTTAATCCACAACTCATTGATAAACCTATTATAATTTTATCAAATAATGACACAAGTATAGTAGCACGTTCAGACGAGGCTAAATTGCTTGGCATCAGAATGGGTGTACCGGTCTTCAAAATAAAAGATATTATTAAGCGTAATAACGTTGTGATGTTGTCTAGTAATTATACCGTTTATGGTGAAATGAGTAGACGCTTTCATTCTATCATAAATCAATTTGTTACTGATCAAGAAATGGAAGTCTATAGTATAGATGAAGCTTGGCTCTTACTAACTAATTACGAGAGTTTATTTGATCTAACTGAATATGCACATACTATAAAAAAAGAAATCTTTCGATTAATTGGTTTGCCCGTCTCAGTTGGATTGGGTAGATCAAAAACAGAGGCTAAATTAGGTAATTTTCTAGCCAAAAAGATGAAACATTTCAATGGAGTATGCGATTTAGTTAACATGGATCCACTCATAAAAGAAGACATTTTTCAGGATATTCCCTTGAATGAAGTGTGGGGAGTTGGAAGCCAAATAGCAAAGCAATTAAATAATTTTGGGTTTTCTTCAGTTTATGACTTAGCTGTTGCTAATCCAGTATGGATAAAAAAACAATTTAGTGTGGTACTAGCAAGAACAGTAATGGAGCTGCGAGGAATCCCATGTATTGAGATTGAGCATAGTCCACCAAGTCAAAAGCAAATAATATCATCAAAATCTTTTGGTCAGCGTGTCACAGCATTGGAAGACTTACAAGAAGCAATTTCTCGATATACTCAAGATGCGTTTAGAAGGCTTAGAAAAGCTAATTTGCTTTGTGGTTGTATCATTGTATTCGCACACTCTAATCCATTTGATAATAAAAGAAAGTACTACTATAAGAGCTCTACAAGTGGTTTTGTTGTTCCTACTGATAATGTTTTAACTTTGGTTGAAGCTGCGGTAAAGCTAATCGAGAAAGTGTATACAGAAGGGATAGAATATAAAAAGTGCGGGCTTATATTAACCGGGCTGGAACCAAAGTCACTTTTCACATATGACTTATTAACAGATATGGATGATATAGCAAAACAAGAAAATCTCATGTTAGCGTTCGAGTCGATCACTAATAAATTTGGTAAAAAAAAGCTTGCAGTTGGTACATGTATGTTCCCGGATCGGAAATGGACCATGTGCCGTAATAGCCTAAGCCAAAATTATTTTTCATGGGATGAATTATTAAAAATTAATAATTAAAAAATGGAACCAGGATAATTTAAATAGTTTTCGTATTCGTTCCAATTTGATAGTACGGGGTACTCTATTTTGCGTTCATTTGCCGTTTAAAGCACGAATACTCTTAGTAAGCTGTGTTTCATACAGAATACAAAAAAATGCATATACGTGAAACTATGAAGTTAGGAAGGGTGTTGAAAATTAAAGTTGTAAAAATAAATGTTGATTTTTTCCACTGTACGTACAATATATTGTGTTTTTAATCATCTTCTCCTTTATACATACACTAGATATATGGTTCAAACAACAATGAAGTCAATTTGGCATATGATATTGCTTTTTCTGGCAATAATAGCATTAGTAACATCTTCAATTTTTATTGTCATTTTAAATTTTTATATACAGTCAACTAATACTTTTATTTGGCTAAACTTTATAGTCATTGCTATTTCACTGATTTATATATTGTCTTTTATCTGGAATACTTTTTCTGAATTACTGAAAGAAAATGATTTTAAAATAATTTATGTCGGGCTTACTTTATTGTTATTTATGTCGGTATTAGCATCAGGCACGTATCTTCATTTGTATACTTTACGTGATCAACAGAATTTTACCAAATTAAATAATGAAGACGCTAAAAGTAAAGAATTTGGAATTATTCAAAAAATTGGCCGTGACAATGATGTGTATATAAAACTTGGAAATACAAGAACAAGTTGGGCACTAACAAGATTAGCACCTATACCCGACTCTTCAGGTGCTTCAATGTACTTAATGAACGGATACTGTTCTTTGAATTATTCTGATGTTTCTAGTCAATATATGAAAAAAGAAATGATAAAGAATATATCAAATAAAAGGCTCTTAAATGAGAACTTAGATATTCCTAAGTTGTCAATAATGATGCATGAGTTTGCACACTGTATTGATATTAAAAGAGATTATTTAACATTTAATATCAATGCAGATAATTCAAATAAGACAACAATTTTAGGTACAAATGCTATTACACCAAAATTTAGATCACACGTTAAAGATTTAATCACTTATCAAGAGTTTGGGAGTGCTTCTACATTGTGGAAAGAGGTTTTTGCTGATCTTTATATGGCAGGTTATCTATATATAAATCATCCCGGCATTGCGGACCAAATTGTACAAAATTGGAGTAAATTAAGGGAAAAAAATGCAGAAGATGATGAAGGTCATTCAACTAGTTGTTGGTTAAATATTGCACAAAAATTACCAAAACCTAAGACGAACAAAGAATTAATTACATGGTCTGACAATATTAGGTCCACCAGCAAATGTAAAAGTGATTTTTATAAGTCTTAATAAGAATTTAAAGCTAAACGTACTATAATTCTGTAATAAAATGCCAAGAAAGTTTTAATAACTATTCTTGGCATTTTTTTATAAAACAATTGTTTATGGTATTAAGTGGCTTTTATCCTGGAGCTGCTGAAGCAGAATGGCCGTGGAATATTATGCAACTTTTATTTAGATTCATTTAGTGTGATTTGTTTAGGGATTTGCATTATTGACTCCTGAAGCCGTGAGGCTCAAAAATGTGTTTTGGTTATTTGCTTGAAGTAAAAAATGGAGGCGCAAAAGGAGCATATTTGTATGATGTACTAGGATCGCACGGAACAAAATACACTTCTCTTTCTAGAAATTTATGAGCTCTTAAAGCTGGATCCTTAACAATTAATCCATAAATAACAAGTAAAATAATTAAAGGAATTATATTGTTAATCATGTAGCTAAGTGTGGAGCCCATAATTGCAAATAAAAGAAATAACAAAAATTTCATAAACTTATTTTCAATCATTTTATTCTCCAATAGGTACAACACATACATGAAGTACCGTGTTGGCAAAGTCTAAACAATTATCAAATTATTGTTGCTCGATGATAATTGATCTACCTGTTTGTGTTCCAAAGTAACCTACTACTTTCCATCCCAAATCATAAATTTGTTGGATAGTTAAACGATCTTTTTGGCTAATGGCAGGGCACATATATGTTGAGTTATCACGGGAATAACATTCGCCTCCTTTTTTTTGAGCAAAAGCAGCATTTGAAGCAGCAAGTGTTAAACCCAAAGTTAAAGATAAAAAGATTTTTTTCATAATGGTTTCCTTGTAATGAGTGGGATTTTTTAAATCAAGTGTATGTTTAGATCATATGATAACCATATATAAAAAAAAAGTTAAGTTTAAAAATTCAACATTTTTAGTGAATGATTTATTTAAAGATGAATACGCAGAGTGATGCACTAGAATAAGGTTACTAAGGCTAGAGTTGAAAAATGTAATTTGTGATAAAAAATAAATTTAAAATTGTGGATAACTAAAATATTTTGTGCTATAAAATACGAAAAGTTGTAGCACTTTGATGATTTTTTTTGATTAGAAAAATGCTATGCTTAAAAAGACGAAAGACCGAACGCGCCAACGTTCAGTCTCTCTGGTTGTTGTCAAGATCCTTCGCCGGGCATACTTAACAACGGTTATTTGTATAACGTAGATTCATAGTACATCTACTTCATATCTTTTGCAACCCTTTTATATGCGAAAGATCATTATAATAACCAAGAAAAGTGTGTCCAAATTGTACAATGGGCATACTTATGACTGTAAACTCTGTTAATTTAAATTCTAAAAAAGACTTTATAATCAATAGATTATATGAAAACCTACCAAAAAAACCTTACTGTACCAGTGACTTCTTCGGATTAAAGATTCGTGACAAGAAACAAGCTATACGTCACTCACATATACAAATTAATCATCCGAATTTTAAAAGATATATAGTTATTGATGCTGATTATCCAGGCGCAGCAACAGCTTGGCGGTATGATTTTGATGACAATATTCCAGTACCAAATTTAATTGTAGTTAATCCAGAAAATACTCATTGCCATTTTTACTATGAACTTGAAGCTCCAGTAAGTTTTACTGAAAGTTCCAGCAAGAGAGCTCAAGAATTTTATAATTCAGTTTCTAAAAAGCTCACTGAAGTATTAAAAGGTGACAGCAAGTACGTGGGACTAATAGCAAAGAATCCTGCACATGAAAAATGGATTGTAGAAGTACCACGATTAGAAAAGTATTCATTGCATGAACTTGTTGAACATTTAGAACTTAAGCCACATGAATACAGAAATATAAATTCAGAAAAACCCGGTATAGAGAAATTTGTAATTAACGGCCGAAATGATCATCTATTTAACGAAATACGGCATCAAGCATATATCGACATTAGAAGTTATAGAAGTAAAACATTTGTTGAGTGGTTTGATCATGTAAAAAGCTTATTAATAAATGCAAATAAGAATTTTAGCGTTCCGCTACCATATTCAGAAGTTTGTGCTACAGCAAAATCAATCGCAAAATATTGTTGGAAAAAAGATAGCTACTGCTTTCAAGAGTTTTGTGAAAGGCAACATATTAAAGCAAAAAAAGGTGGACGTGCAAAATCCGATAAATATGTTGAAATGAGGCGCACGGCTGCGCGTTTATTGCGTTCTGGTAAAACTAAAACCTATATATCAGAATTACTTCAAGTATCGTACAGAAGCGTTCTGCGTTGGCTTCAAGGCATAAAAGTACAAGCTGCTATAATGCATTTATCAGAATTAAAAAAGATATGTGACAATGCCCAAAATCAGATATTAGCCTGTTTCATTGCTTCTCTAATCGTTATTATTTTAGATGAGCACATTTATGATCTTAATGAATCTGAAGAATTAAAAATTACCATCAAATTCAAATTAAAAGTTCCAATTCAATAATTGCAGCACTTTGATTGATTTTTTTTAGTATAGTATGTTCATTGCTTACGATGTTTTACGGTGTACTATAGATGGAAAATCTTTATTTTTTTAACGAGAGAAATAAATATCTTAAAGATATCAAATATTTAATATTTTTACTTCTACAAAATTCTATTGAAGATGCCTCTATTGAGCATCAAAAATTGATATCTATGTCAGTAAGGATATTAAATAACGGTGTCCTATATAAGATGGACTTTTCTAGTCTAATTTCTTTTAAAAATGAACTTATAAATCTAAATAAGGAACTAAATAATGGTAACAAATAATTTTGAAAATTCTCTAAATTCTAGTTTGAATTCGGAAGAAAACATTAATCAACAATTTACTCAATTTGTAGATAAGTATTTTAGTTTTTCTAAAGCTTTAGCTGTTAGTCAAGAAACTCCAACAGCTATATTAACTGTGGGTACTCATGATTCAGGTAAAGACGTAATCGTTGCACAAGCACAAGATGAATTAAATAAAAAAGGTGGTTCAATTTTAATTGACCAATCAATTTTTAAAGTTGCGGATCCGCAACAAGATAAAGACCATTCAATTCATCAATTGATTTCTACTATTAGTAATGAAAAATATAATTTGCTTTTAAATCATGAATTTAAAAATGAAAATGTTTTAAATGATATTACTGAATCGCTTAAGAGTAAAAATTATACGATTGAAATCAGAGCAGTTTCTTCATTCCCCCCTAATGAAAACTCTTTAGATAAAAATACACATCCTGAAACTTTAAGAGCAATAGAAGAATTAGAAAATTCAAAAGCTGTGGATAGTTTTAAAGTTTATGATCGTGTTGGTAAAGAAATTTACTCAAACATGCGTAATGATGAAGGGGTATGGAACCAAAAAAAAGCTGGTTTAAATATCTATAATCAAGAAACGAATAAAACTTTATCTAAAACGGAGGCTGATTATAATTTGCTGACGCAACAACAATTAAAAGAAATTGAAAATGCTCATCTAACAATTAATCCACGCGAAAACCAAAATAAAAATATAAACGGGAAATCAGAAAAGAACTTAGAAATAAATTTAGACCCACCAAAGATTATTAAAGATCCTGGTGCATTTAGAGATGTAGTACATGGTATCGTGACGGATGAGTCTGAAAAGGATTTTACACTCAAAATCAATAACTTGGTTGGAATAAAATACAGTAAAGATCAATTAAAGGATCAACTCGAAAAAGACAATAACTTTTATCGTGGACGAGAGTTATTTATTAATCATGCTGGGGATTTACCGCAATTAATGAATGAAAAGGAAATACAAGATTTTCATATTACTCAAGAACAAAGCTTACAACATGATGTTGGCGTAGAACTAGACAGATAATTTGGAGTTACTAATATGAAACTATTATTTGGTGAAGATGTAATTAGTAGTGATTTTGAAGGACTACAATCATTATTAAAACAATACTATGAGAAGCGGAAACGTCCACTTTGTTTATGTACTAATAATGGTGTTGAAATGTACATAGCAAAAATAAATGAAAGTTATATTCTAAAAAGAATGCCTAAAACAGGTGGAAGACATTCACCAGTCTGTTTAAGTTTTGAGCCTCCTGAAGAACTTTCCGGGCTTGGAGAGGTACAAGGACAGGCAATACAAGAAAATCCTGAAGATGGTACTACAAATTTAAAATTAGATTTCAGTTTAACTAAAATGCCAGGTAAAGCTCCGCCAGCCCCTTCTGGAGCAGATAGTGACTCGGTAAGAACTGATGGAAAAAAACTTACATTACGTGGATTACTTCATTATCTTTTTGAAGAAGCTAAGTTAAATTATTTCAATCCAGACATTCCGAAGAGAAATTGGTATACAGTAAGAAAAGCACTGCTTAATGCTAGTGATTCTAAAATCGCCAAAAGAGCTTCATTAACCGATAATCTCTATATTCCTGAAACATATAATGATCAGAAGAAAAAAGAAATAATAGCAAGAAGAAATGAAAAAATGGCCCATATGAATACGGGCAAAGCATCACAAAACCTCATGATTTTAATAGGAATAGTTAAAGAAATTTCAGAAGCCAGATATGATTTCAAAATGGTTATAAAGCATTGTCCAGATTTCCATTTTTTTATGAATAAGGATCTACATAAAAGAATATTTAAACGGTTCCAAGAGGACTTAGAGCTTTGGGGTGCTCACGAAAACTCTCAATTAATTACTATCTCAACTTTTACTAGAGGAATTTCTGGTGTAGCTAATTTAGAAGAAGTTAGTTTAATTGTTGTAAATGAACAGTGGATTCCTTATGAGAATATGTATGAATATGATCTTATAAATGAAATGATCAGAGAAAATAGACCTTTTATTAAAGGGTTGCGTTACAATCTGGATAGAAAAAAACCGTTGTCGAGTTTAGTGGCTCTTGATACTTTGCCTGTTCCTACGGCAATGTATATCATTCCGGCAGCACAATCTCACACGTATAAAGAAAGTGTAGTTAATTTGATTGAAGCTAGTGAATATGAAGGTTGGATATGGGAGGCTGAAATGGCGATGCCTGATCTTCCAAAACTTGGATTATTAACTACAGATTCAGAAATTTTAGAGGACAATTTAAAACCAAATGAGCAGTTATTCGATACAAATCGGACAAGTTAAGGGTTTATATGATGTATTTCTCGAAACTTGTGTACCAAAAAATTCTCCCCAATATCCAGAGCTTCAGAAAATCGGTGATGATTTTCTAAATAAAGTCGTGATGGAGGACCCTGATTATCATAATAGTCAGGTCTTCACTATTTTGAGTCAAGTAGCTGTTCCCGAAATTCAAAATAGACTTAAACGTCTTGAGTCCAAAGCAAAAAATAAAGATTTTGAAAAAAATTATTTTGATTGGAATTATATTGAGAGAGGGGTTGTTCAAGAAAGAAAGGACTTTATTAATGCTATCCATCTAAAGCAAATATATGAAAAAACAAAAAAACTTTATGAAGCTCAGAACGGTGAAGAGCTTACAAGTAGTATATATGCAGATCTCTTGAATGCGAATCCTCAAAATCTCAGAAGAATGCTTACACATAAAAGAGAAATTGATACTCGTCTATTAGAAGAGGCAAAAAAGTGTCTTGAAAAACTTTCTACTAAATAATTTTTTTTGGTATGATTTACTCGTATGATTTAGATTAGAAATATCATGGTTGATGAAACTCGTTACATTCCGGTTAAAGTTTTAAGACAGGGCAATATTTATTATTTAAATTGCGAAGCGTTTGATATTGTAGAAAAATCAAGCAATTTACTACATTGTATTGAACAAATGAAAAACAGGATTATCGAAAAAGTGGTCGCTCTGCACCATGCTGGAGAAAAATTACCAGTATTTGATCTTTACAAAAGTTTAAAAGGTGGCGGGATTTTATTAGAAATTCCGAGTAGTTGCTTTGATGATACATTAGAAAGAGTTACTTTAACTTTACCTAAGAGTGTTATTACTGGAATTGATGCCGTTTCCCCAAATAGAAGCGCAAAGTTTACACAATTGGCTAAAGAATTTATTGACGGAGATAATAAGTAAAAGTAGCTGTTGCGGATCCGCAACAGTTATTTTTTTTGTTTAAATATACAGAACCGTCTGTTAGTATAGCTAAATAATAAACAATTTGTTTTGAGTATGTTTTAGTGGTATAATCTACGCAATTAATGAGCAGAAATGCTTAAGGAGTACAAGATGGTAGAAACCATTCAATTTCTAGCTTTCCCAGATAATATCCTAAATTTTAAAAGTCACTTAGACTTTGAAACCCTCATTCTTAATTTACCTGAAAAAATAGTTCAGGACTTAGATCAGAGTATTGCGAAGCTGAAAAGCATGGAATCCTGTTTCTTCACTACTTATCGTATACCTGAAATCAATTTACATAACTTCATTCATTTACGCCTTCTAAACTTCAAAGGTCCTATTGATTTAGAAGATGTCAAAATTTTAGTTAATTCAAAAGGAGTATATGCAGAAATAATTGCTAGTGTAGAAGGTAAGTTTAATTACTGGTTCGTTGAGTTAAAGCTATTTAACACAGAGGTGGACCATGAAAATGACTGTTAAGCATATATTGAAATTTAATTGTATTCCAAAGAAACGGATAAAAAATCATAGGGTTTTTTATTACATAGACTTTGGCTATAAGAAAATCCGAATTAGCCAGTCCTACTACAATTTGATTTTAAACTTCAGCAAAAACAAACAATCCTTGAATTGAATTTAAAAGGGTAACTGATGAGCTCAAAAACAGACACTATTAACAAATCTAAAGTTATAAATTTCTACCTTAGTCGTTATTTAGAGGGTGGCTTTAATAAGATTTTTTCGGATATCGAAGCGACCAAGAAGAAGCAAGTAAATTTAATACTACTTTGTTTACTAGTAATTTTAGCAGCATATGCTGGGTATTCTGGATTAACGAGTGATAACTCCACGTTAGGATATTACTTTCTTACAGCAATATTTGCTCTTTCTACAGTTATCTTAAAGCTTTGGTCAAATAGTTGGTCTATCCGAACAAAACTAAACAATTTCAAGGTGTTGGAAGATAACTTAAATGTTATTGAGCATTTCCTTTTTAATGAAATGAATTGCATTAAATCAAAAACTTTGATCGGTTGCTCACTAGATCCTAATTCTTCAAATGAAAGTGTTTTTATACTTTCAGCTAATGAAGAAAATAAGTTCTATGCATCTATTTACAATTCAAAAATTATAGATAAGAAACCTCATCTTACCGAAGTGATTTTATCAGAGTCGCAGCAATCATCGTTTTTTAAATGTTTAGAAGATTCAAACTTGATGACCGAGATAAATGAGGTCTGGAGCTGAAGGCTATGACTAATAAAGGCTTGTTTGAACAATATTTTTCAACCTTAGATTTTACTGAAGATCAAGATGGTAATTACCTTAATGAGGATACGAAAACTACTTGGCAAGTATTTCAAAAACTGCAACAAGATTTTCTATTTATCAAAAGAGACAATCTGCCTAAGCCATTATTAGAACATTTTCAGGCTATGAGTTAATAGTTTAAAGGATAAAAAAGAAATGAAAATTATAGCTTTACTTGCACCATTAGTAATTTTACTAGCTCTCATATTTTTAGGGAGTAAGCAACTAATTAAACAAGCTTGTGAAAGCGGAAATACCTATGTTGGCGAAACAACTTGTGAAGAAAATGGGTGTTAAAAAAAGATCATTAATTTCAAGTAATTGATTTAGTACAGATGAGGGTGAGGAAAAAGTTATGAACGGTGAATTAATACAGTTTCCTAAGACATGCTCGATTTGTGATCAATATTCACAAAGTTTTCAGGAAATTGAGCAAGATGAAAATTGTTTTAATAAAGAATATATATGCCAGGATTGCATTGATCTAACTAACGGAATAGATATTCTTGAAAAACAAATGCTTGAAGATCATCATAAAACAAAAAAACTATATATTGTTAGCGGAAACTGACCTTATGAAAGTAGCTGGAATAAAGATATTTTTAGGTAGCTTATTGTTAGTAAGTAACATTGCTAACGCTGACTTTGTTGCAAGAGTAATTGGTGTGACTGATGGAGATACAATAACAGTTTTAGACAGATCAAATAATCAAATAAAGGTGCGTCTAGCAGATATTGATGCACCAGAAAAAAGCCAGCCATTTGGAGCAAAGGCTAAGCAAGCTTTATCAGATTTAACTTTTAATAGAAATGTTTATATCCAGGAAAAAGGATATGACAAGTATCATCGATTGATAGGAACTGTTCTAGTAGGTGTGGATCCTATTAATAGGATAATGGTTAAAAATGGTATGGCATGGGCCTTTCGTGAATATTTAGATGATCCAATAATGTTGGATCTAGAGTCATACGCACGAAAAAATAAAATTGGTCTTTGGCAAGATGCTAAGCCGGTATATCCGAGTATGTGGCGAAAGAATCAATCACAGTAGTTATTAGTAGAGAAAGAATGTTGCGGATCCGCAACAAGTAATTAATGTTTAATAAAGAGGTGAATATGTCGCAAATTAGTGAATTATCAATTGAAGAGTTAAAAGATCTTCAGCTTGAAGCAGCCAAATTAATTGAAATCAAAGAAGAACAAGCCATTGAGGATGCTTATTTTAAAATAATTTCAATTGCAGAAAGCGTAGGATATTCAGTAGAGGATCTTTTGAAAGTAGGCGCAGCGAGCTCTAAAAAGAAAGCTCGTAAATCTGTAAAACCGCGCTATCGTAGTAAAGCAAACGAACAAGATACTTGGACTGGACGCGGTAAACAACCACGTTGGTTAGTAGCCGAAATTGAAAAAGGTGCGAAACTTGAAGATTTACGTATCAACTAAAAGGATCAAAATATGGAAAATATAATGATTGTAGATGTTGGTTGTACATTTTGGACACTTGAAAAAATCTTCCAAAATGCTCATCAAAATAAGGGTTTTGTGGTTTTACCAGCTAAGGATATTAAACCATTAAGTACAGTTAGAAAATTTGGCCAAAGTGGTTATCTGGCAGAACAAAATATGTCTGACATTAAATCCTAAAAACTAAGGAGGAATTAAATAAAAGTCTTTTTTTCTAATTCCTCTAATTGTAAAAAGAGAAATTTGAATGAATATTAAAAATCAAAATAAACACTCAACCAAAGAAAAAATTACACCAGAAATAAAATTGTTCGGTCGCTATTCTATTAGTCCGATCAATCTAATACTACAGATTGTTTGGCTAATCGCATGGGTGTGGAAGGTAATTCAAGATTTACAAACTTTACACTCTTATGAAAACCCTCTATTAGTGTATTCCATAGGTATGATTTTCTGGATTTTCGTTCTATATCTTGGCATCTACGTTATGACTGTTGTTTCAAATAAGCTTAATAAATTAATTTATATGAGGCAAATATCATGATTGATATTACAAGTAAAATTCTTGATTTAAAATTATTTGAAGCAGAAGTGATCGACATTGATGAAACTAATCATTGGGAAAATAGTGATCAAATTACTCTGCGACAAAGTGAAGGTGCCTTGATTGTTTTAAGAATAAATTATGAGTCTGAAAAGAAAGAATCATATAGTGTCAGTCTAGAGGTTGATGAGCTTGATTCTTATGGTGAATGTTATCTAAATGATTCTATTTGGACGTTGTATGGCTGTGAAAAAGATATTCTTGAAAGAATTGTAAAACAGGATTGGAGCCTTAAGAATTTAGGTTCTTATAACCATTATTTTAAATAGAGATTTAGAGAATATGAATCAAGATTACATTGCTTTCGATCAACTCTTTCAATGAATTTAAATGGTAGAGAAGTTCAATTTCTATTAAATCCATTAGATGAAAAATATGTAGAGGATCCAGCAATATTTGCTGACTATAGTTATATAAAAGCAGGTATGCTACCTCCAGAAGAATTTGAAATAAGACATGCTCTCAAAATGATGATATTAAATGAGAATATGCTTTCAAGATTTAGCCCATTGAAAAAAATCTTCTATAAAAAAGATTTTCAGGATGTGAAAATAGCGGCTAAATACTGGAGAGAAGTGCTTTTAAATTTGATGAATAAATCCCCTCAACATAAGGCAGCAATTAAACGTATCGCATCAACAATCACTGGTGATGGAATAGAGCGGTTAAAGCCATTTTTAAAATAACTTAATTAGTCTAGATATGAGAAGCTTAATTTGAAAGAAAGTAAATGATCAAGTAAAGCTCTTCATAGGATCTTTAAAAACATATTTGAATTGAGCAGAAATGCTTAAGGAGCCATAAATGGAAGATATGCAAACTATCATAGATAAAATTAGTAAATGCCTAGCATTATCAAAAAGTGCCAATGAACATGAGGCAGCCATTGCACTTAGACAAGCTCAGGCATTGATGCAAAAATATAAAATCAGTGAAAAACAAATACTAATTAGTGATATTAAAGAACGAATTATCCAGACAAAAACTCAAAGAACAAAAGATATTGAAAGACGACTTAAAGTAATGATCGCAAATGTCTTTGAATGTGGGAGTTACTCTGGTTGGTACACTTTAGAAGGGACGAGATATCAACAACATGTTTTTTATGGAGTTGAACCAAATGCGTCCATTGCAGCATACGCATATTCTGTATTACTTCCTATCTTGATTAAAAACAAACAAAGTTATTTAGCCACTTTACATGGAAATACCAAGCTGAAATCTAAAAGGCGTTTGGGCATAAGCTATCATAGGGGATGGATTCAAGGAGTAGAAAAAAAGTGTAAAAACTTAAATCCAGATAAAGAGCTAAGGGAAAAACTGAACGAATATGAAAAAACACTTAATCTTGTATATTGCGAAGTTAAAAGTGTTAAACATTATAATAAAGATATGCTTTATCAAGCACGAGTAAAAGGGTATTCGGACGGGAGTAAGGTGAACTTACATCATGCTATTGATCCTAATGAAACGAAAAAGATTTTCTTGAGCTGATTGAATGAATAACGCTGATCCTCAACTTGAGCATGTTGATCCAGCTCATCCTGTTGCACCAGATGCTTATATTAGAGTTCTGAACTGTAAGAGTAATTATGTAAATATATTGGCTGGATGGTTTCTAAAAGATGGCGAGAAAAAGTTTTATATCGCAGAGGTAAGAGGCAATGACGTTGAAGCTGGTTTTAACAGGCTTGATTGGTTGACAGAGTTTGACACAATTTATAAGGGCAAATAGGTTTTCTATTTGTCCTTACTTTTTTTATTCTTTTTACGGTTTTCAATAGTTTGTTGAACATCTTCAAAGCTAATCGTATTTATATACCTTTGAACTAATGTTTCAACAATATCTGAAGTTTTAACCATTTGACGTTGCTCTTGTTGCATATCTAATGCTGTATCAATAACAAGTTTAGCTGTTGGGTCCCGGAGACGTACTGTAGATCCCATAACAAATCCTCCAATCAGTAATTTATTATATGTGATTTATTTAATTTATATACAAAAAATATTACAAGTTTAATTTTGTTTTTGATCATATTTGTTAATTCTAGCCATGTTTTATTTCTTTGGCAGTTACCTTGTTTCTATAAAATTGAATCTAGGAGCAAATAGAGCGATTTAGAGGGCTATTTGTCGCAACCCTGCGGGATTGCTTTGTTATTACCGGATAAGGTCCAATGGGAGAAGTTTCACTTCTTCGGTCGTCTAGTCAAAATCACAGATTTTGACTGACTCGCTCGAAGTTTGAAACGGTAATCAAGGAGGGGGATGCTCGCAAATTCCTTCAGTTCGCAACGTGGACACGTTGCTCTGTTAGTAATGTTTAATTCGAAAATATATTTAATTAAATTAATGTTTTTTAACAATATTAACGTTTAAAGATCTTGATTAAAATACATCATTGTATTACAATTTTGGTAAGAAATCGGATAGGCTGATTTCGTATTTTGAGCTGAAAAGCTTATGGTGAAAAAATGAATAATTATTTTAATGTATTAATCATAACTGATTTAAAAATTGGTCGTTTAAAGACTCCATCACATTGTGCATGTGCTGTTGGCCATATTGATATTAAGAAGCCATCTTTTGAATACAATACTGGCTTAGTTGCCTTATCTACTACTATGTATGATTGTAAGGACTTTAATGTTTATACATTAAGTACAAAAGAGTCATTTAATAAGTTTATTTCAACATTAAAAGTTCTTGAAGAATTGATTGGTATTCCTTGTCCTTTCTTAACCGCTATTCAAGAAACATATGAGTTCTATGGTGACTTCATTTTTGAATGTTTGACCTGGTTTAATAATAACGCAGATATATTATTCAGACCTGACCACTTGGGAGAATTCACTAAAACAGCAGATGAGTCTCTTAATTTCCAATTAATGTATTTCAAAGTCTTAGAAACTTTTCGTAAAGCCGGTTTAAATGGTTTTATACAATTCAATACATTGAAAACTATTAATTGATTGAGCTGAAGAGCTTGCGGAGAAAAAAGTGAATTCAAAAGTTAACATTGGTAAAACTTATAGTGTTTTGAAAAGTGAGTTTATACATACCTTAAAAAGTATCGACCAATCTAAAAACATTTATGAAATATTTCATGACTTTGTTTTTTGTTCAGCAGCAGCATTAAGAAACTCAATTGGTCATAGATATCAAAATTTGTTTAACCACAATATTGAAAATGAATATCTTCAACGTATCAATCGTTACGACGTTAGTGGACGTTTAAAAATAAAAAAATTGTTTTATCTGTTGGTGGATTTATGCGAAGCAAAGGGTGAGCCATATGATGTGTTAGGTAGCATTTACATGGAATTAGAAATTGGGAATGATCATATCGGCCAATATTTTACACCAAGTGAGGTATCAAATTTATGTGCTCAAGTTGTTGACCGACCTTAAAAAACAACTTGAGGAAGAGGGGGTGATTTCGATTTCCGATCCAGCTTGTGGAGCTGGCTCAACTTTACTTTCAACTGTAAAACTCTGTTTGGAATCTAAGATACAAGTGCAAGATCACTTGTATATTGAGGCAGCAGACATTGATAGAAATGTTGCTTTAATGTGTTATATACAACTAAGTTTGTGGGCAGTGCCTTGCCGTATTTTTGTTGGTGATACCCTCAAGTTAAAGTATCGTGAATGCTGGTGTAGCTTAATGTATTACGTAAAAGGGTGGGACATAAAATTGCATAGTCAAAAATTAAAGGAAATTGTACATAAAGCTGAAGATTATGTGCCTAATTTCATTTTAATTAATGATTGATTTTTTTATATGCATAGATGTAACTTACACAAGCTTAGGTTGTTGCGGATCCGCAACAACCTATTTAAGACAAATTGGCGCTATAAAATTTAATCTTTTTCTTGCAAAAAAGTATGTTTTAGTAGTATAATTTATTCAGAAATCGGATAGGCTGATTTCAAAATTGAGCAGAAATGCTTGGAGTAAAGAACAATGAAA
Organism: Acinetobacter sp. FDAARGOS_559; assembly: GCF_003940475.1. Lineage (NCBI taxonomy): Bacteria > Pseudomonadati > Pseudomonadota > Gammaproteobacteria > Moraxellales > Moraxellaceae > Acinetobacter > Acinetobacter sp. FDAARGOS_559. Next base: position 56,594 of record NZ_RKJG01000002.1, on the reverse strand, counting down.
AAAATCGTAATCACTAACGAAAAGGGTGGGATTGGCAAAACCTCTGTTGCTGTTCATTTGGCACATTACTGTTATGAGCGCGGTATGCGTGTTCTATTTGTAGACATGGATAAACAAGGTAATAGTGGTTTCTCACTTAGTAAAGTTGCGGTTGAGATTAAAGATACCCATAGTCTATTTGCGGATATCCAAAACTTTGAAACTTTAGATAAATACTTTGTTCTTTTTAAAGGTAATAAGAGTTTAAAATCACTTTTTGATCCTACAGAACAAGAGTTTAAACTAGATAAAGTTGAAGAATACCAACGTAATTTCAAATCAAATATTGCTAAGGCTAACGAATTTTTTGATATCTGTATTTTTGATACACCTCCTACAGACGGCCCGTTTCAGCGATTACCTTTGTTAGTTTCTGAATTTGCTCTATCTCCTTTTTTATTGGATAAATATTCAATTCTAGGGCTAAGAGGTATTATTGATACCACACAAGAAATTAAAGAAGTAAACCCAAAAATTCAGTTTCTAGGGCTGCTTCCAAATATGGTTAGTGCTAACTCTGTTACTCAAAAAACAACTTTAAATGAATTGCAGAAACAACTGAGTCATTTAATGCTTGATAAGACTGCTTTCATCCCTAATCGATCTGCAATTGCTGATGCAAGTGAACAACAAGTTCCAGTATGGAAAATTGATAAAACGTCAGCAAAAGATGTAGGGCGAAAAATCAAAAAAATTAATCAATTAGTTTTAGAGAAAATGGGGGTTTAAGCTATGTCTTCTTTATTAGGTGATTTAAACGCAGTTGATAGCTCATTAACTTCAGCAAACTTAAATGCTAACAATAACTCTGACCGCACAATTCTAAAATTGCCGCTTAATCGGGTTAAGTTGGATCCTCAGAATGTACGTCTTGAATATGATCAAGATTATGTAAAAGAACTGGCAAATACTATTTTGCGAGATGGTTTACTTCAGCCTATTTCAGTTAGAGCCGATTCTGATAGTCCTGGTGAATATATTATTAATATGGGCCATTATCGTTATTTAGCTCATAAACATTTGAACTTGGATACTATCGAAGCAACGATTGATAACAAACTTGGTTCACGCCGAGTAAAAATGTCAGAAAACTTATTTAGAAAAGACATGAGTTTGCTTGAAGTTGCTACGAATTTAAAATTGATGCTAGAAGAAGGCGTGGCAGAGAATCCAAAGTATAGTTATGACGATTTAGCTAATGAAATTAATAAGTCAAAGACATGGGTTTCTCGAAGATTACAATTGCTTGAATCAGATGATTATCTAAAAAGCCTTATGGCTAATAAAATGGTAAATGATGCTGAAACTGGCACGATCATTAAAAACTTATTAGCTGAGTATCCAGAAGAAGTTAAAGCGTTAGTAGCAGATCATGAAGGTGCTATTTCATCAAAATTAGCCCGTGTATGGTCTAAAGAGCTGAAGGGTGAAATTATTACCTCAAGCACTTCAGACGTAACACAGTCATCTTTAGAACTTCAGAATTCGCCAAAGGCTGGTGAAAAAAATGAAGATAGTAAAGTGGACAATACTCAAGAGCTCATTACCGAAACTAAAGAGACTTTACAGCAACCTGCAAAAGTTCAAGAATCGGTTGAAAATACTGAAGCAGTGAAAGATGAAAAATCTTTTACGACTACTACTCAAAAGCAAACAAAAGAGATTGTAAAACAAGCAAATGAAAAGGCATTTTCAGAGCTTGAGACAGCTTATTTTAATGGTATTTTGGAAAGTTACGTCAGTATTTTAGATTTAACAGAAAGCGAAGATGAAGACTTAGTATCAGTAGCTTGTGGCTTTTTAAGAAGCTTTAATGATGAAAATACAGCTAATTTGTTTTCGTGGAAAAGCTTAATTCAATATCCAGTACTAGTTAATGAGTTGGCGACTATTTTAGATTCTATGGCGCAATTACATGTATTTGTTCCATCTTCTAATGTTGAAGACTCTCGTATGCAAGTTATTTTAAATCAACAAGACCTTATTTAAAACAACTAACAAGGGGGGCGACCTCCTTGTTTATTTAATAATTCAAAAAGCTATAGAGCTGAAGAGCTTAAGGAGAAACTATGAAATCGTTAGCTTGCAACATGTGTTTAATTACATTTAAAAGCGAGGATTAAAATGAATATTAATTTTAATACTGAAGAATTCCTTGCTACAGCAAAACAGGCTACACACTCACCAGCTTTGTTCCATAAGAAGTCTATGCATAGTCCAATCTATGCAGAAATCCAATTTGATATACCGTTAAACTATATAAGCTCTAAAACTGTACACTTGCGTAAAAATGGTTTTAAGGAATTAAATTGTGCAACGTTTAAAGGTATTCCTGATCTAGTTGATTCTAAAGTTAAGCAGGTTTCAATTCCACTTAAAGACTTAGGGCCGGTTGCAATCACACCGATGCCAGCAATTGGGATTTACTATGAGCTTAATAAGCGAAATAAAGACTATGGGAATGCACTTTTAGAAGTAACAGTTGAAGATCGAGAAAGATCCTTTTCTGATTACAATGAGTTAATTGAGATTTCACAGGGAAAAATTAATAGCTTTAATACACCTGAAATTACTTTAAGACCTATTGAATTTAGTAAATCAAAACTACCTGATGATGAGTTTTGTTTAACTGTTTTTATTGATGATGCTAATTTAAGCAGTAATTTAATAGCAACAGGTTTACCAAGTGTCACATCTATTGCGAGCTTCTTTAATTATGTTGAATTAAAGACAGGCCAAAAAGTTGATTTTGCGATTGGAATTTCTGGTACTGAAAAAAATCAAAATGTCTCAGTGCGTGAGAAAGTAATTAAATATCCAAGAACACGTACAAACGTAGGTGTCGGCCAAGTTGATCAGAGCAATGGAAAATTAGCTCTACATTTAATTATTAGCTGTGAGAGTCCAAGTGCTGCCAATCAAGTACGAGATTATATACTTAATGAAGATATACGCATTGCAACTGGACTTGTTTATCAGAAATCAATTTGTGATTTTGTACCAGAAAATACCTATTGGTTATATGAGGCGGATCCAAAAACAGTAGATGACGATTTAAGAAACCGTTATGTATCCGGTTTTCCTGTATTTCAACCAGATACTTTAGATTATGCAATGCAATTGTATGGAACAAACATAGTTGATAGTAGACATAAATATACCGTTACTTCAAACGGTTATGCACTATTAAATGCACCTACATTCTCAACTTATTCAAGAAGTGAAACAAAACTTCACTGCTATGCAGAAATACTTTACGCAGTTTGTTATTTAAGTGAAGAGTACTTGCCGGACAACTTATTTTGGAAAAAGAAAGAAGTACCTGGGCAGTTGGTTTATTGGTCATCTTTATAAGTAGTGATTAAAAAATGGTTAAATGGGTTAGTGCCTGGTTCTTGGTTATTAATATTTACTCTCCGAATAAACATGCTGTTTATACGATACCGTTCCAATCAGAACAAGAGTGTAAAAAAGAAGTACTTAAGCGTTTAAAACATGATGCTGGTAACGAAATTCTTAGCGTTAAGTTTGGTTCAGAGGTAAAAGAGCGAAGATCATATAGCTGTGATAAAGGACAATTACCCGTATATCCAGTTAAGTAAAATATGCTGTAAGGAGAGCTGAAAAGCTTGAGGTGTTTATGAAAGAACTTGTAATAGTCCTACGTTGGTTCATCGGATTTTTAACATTTCTCTTAGGATTGATGACTTTAATCCTATTTCTTAAATATATATGGGACCTTGTAATAATTAGAAATATTATTCTAATTGTACTTAGTTTCGGACTTTTCGGTATGTCTTTGGATATAAAAGAGGATGATGATAGAAAACTTACTTTGCTGCTTTTAATATCTACCATTTCTATGGTCGGTTTTACAAGTTGGACCTTATTTAAACAGATATTGAATTAATTAAATTAATTATGAGTCGCAAGACTTAAGGAGTTTTAAAATGTTAAATAATGAATTAACAACACAAGTATTTTCAATTGAAAATGAAATGGAAAAACTTGATCTTGATATTGATAGAAAAGATGAAGTTTTAGCAATAGTTGAAAACTTAGATCTAATTAAGAACCCACAAAAGGTACTTGAGTTGGGGGCTAATAACCGTGATTCGTTAGCTGATCTTTCTAACCAAATGCTGTCATTAGTTACTAATGATCAGTTGGGAGTTATGGGAGAATTAATGACGGATATTACTGTAAAATTAAAAAGAACAGACTTTTCCATTGGTAGTGATAAATCAAATATACCGTTGATAGGGGGGCTGTTAGCAAAAATTGGTAATTCAAAAGACAGGCTTATTACTAAATTTAAGACAGTAGAATCACAATTAAATGATAATTTATTGCAAGTAGCAGAAGCTCAGAAAGGGTTGCAATTAAATAATGATAGCTTGACGAAATTATTTGAGCATACAATTTCTGTTTATACTCAACTAGGTTTTGCTGTCATAGCTGGTCGATATAAAAAAAATGAGCTTATTGGCTTGATTGAGTCACTTAACAGTGAAGGTACAGATCTAGCAAAGCAAAGAGCAAATGCATATTCACAAATCTTAGAGCGTTTAGATAAGCGTATTACGGATCTAGAATTGTTGAGATTAAGTGCCTTACAAACGTTGCCTCAGATTACTTTTTTGCAGAACAATAATATTGCGTTAATTGAAAAGTTCCAAACTATATCTGGCTTAACTATTCCAGCCTGGCAAAGACAATTAATGTTGGCCTTGAATATTTTAGATCAAAAGAAATACTCACAATTAGGTGAGGAAATTGATAATTTCACAAACGAAACACTTCTAGAAAGCGCGAAAGATTTTAAAGAAACTTCAATTCATATTGCAAAACAAAGCAATCGCCAAGTTATAGATATTGAGACACTTCAGAAGGTGCAGCTTGATACATTAACTGCTTTTGAAGAAGTTATGGCAATCAACAAAACTTCAGCTCAGAAGCGAAAAGAAACACAATTACAGGCACAACAATTAAATGATCAGCTCAAAAGCCTGGTCGTTGCGGATCCGCAACAATTAAAAATCAGTGCAGATTAACGGGGAAATGTTATGAACACTAAGTACTTATCTGCATTAAAAACAAATTTCATTAATGAAAACGAACTAGACTCATTATTAAGTGAAATTCAGGATTTACCAGGTCATCCGCAATCCCTTACGACCTTACAAGATTGCGGATATAAAATGGGTGTAATCCATGAAGATTACTTTAACGTAATGTCATCATTCACATTTCAACAATTTGAAAAAAGTAAGAGATCTATTCTATACGTCTACGATAAAGAACTAGTTTATAAACATATACAAGCAATACAGAAAGCTAAATATGTACTACCTTTAATTCTTAAGCAGTATGAAAATACAGAGCGAAAACTTAAAGAACTTATCGAAGGTTGTATTGCTGAAAAACAAAAGTATCAAAGGAACTTTGAATTACGTCAAAGACTTAGAGAGGTCTTACAAAAGAAATTAAGTGAACTGACTTCTGATAATGAAGATGAGTATAAAAAGCTATCTAAGCTTAATGATTTAAATAGCCTGCAAATTGTGAACAGTGACTTAAGCCTTAAGTCTTTTGATATGGCTATTAATCTTGCTAAAGATAAATTGGGTAACTTTGATATAGCGAAGACACACGGGGATATGTGGAACACCAATTATTCTATTAAAGCTTTACAGAGTGATAATAAGGCCCTGATAGAAATTTCTAAAGACCCTGAAAAATATGACAAATTCAATATCAGAGACTTATCTTTAGTAAATTATGTTTGCGTCATAATTTTTGTACTTGTTCTTCTTGTAGCGGGATTACTAACGTTAGGTGATAATAAAAGCGAAATTAAAGAACCAGTTCATTTTGCAGCACTTGATGTTTATAACATGGTGAATGGTTCAAATCCTTCTTCAACAATAGGAAAACATAACAAAGAATTCTTTCTAAAAAATTATGAAAGTACGGTTCAAATATATAATAAATCACAGGACGTTTTAGTAGAATATTTGAACGGTTCACGAACTTTGACACCACAGAATAGGGAGGCTATTCAAAAAGGGTATACCATACTTTTGCAGTTAGCAGATTTAAAAAAGGATGATATTACTTTTTCTATTAATCCTGATATTAAGTATTCGTATGAGTATGCTTTAGGAATCACCAAAAAGAATGATAATTTTAGTGGCTTTTGGAACTTTTATTATAAAGCCGTAGTTTATTGGTTTTTATTTATTTTAATCCCTTTTGGCATACTTAACGGTTTATCTGAATTAAGGCAATATGAACTGAGAAATAAAATTAGAAAAATGATTGAGCCATATTATAAGCATAATTAAGGATTAATTTTTAAATAAAATGATTAAAATATAATCCGATATATTGTATTATTGGTACTGAAAGTATTAATAGATTGATGAGCTGAAAAGCTTAAGGTGTTCTCATGAAAAGTGAACTACATTGCTTTGAAAATAAAATAGCTACTATTTTTATAATAGCTATTTTTCTCTTCTTTATATTTGTTTTCATTAAACATTTTGATCATATCCACGCAGCTTTATGGCCTAAAGTTAGTGCTCAAGGTGAGCCATGCTTATATAAAACAGTAGGTTATATAACTTCTCCGAAAGACGGTACATCAACTGAAATAAAAGGTTGGGTGTGCCCAACAGATAAAAATATAAGTTCATCAAATAGGTAAAAGTATGGAATCTATATTATCGAACTCTCCAACATCCAAAGTTTATTCAAAAATAAAGTTTCAAGAGTTATTTAAGTCTTATCGTATAGCAATTATATTCTCAATAATATTTTTAATATTCGCATTAAATCAGAATTTTTTTCTAGGTGAATACAAAGATAGGCAGAGTAAAACTTGAAGTGCGACATAAACCACCTAATTAATTTAAAGGGTTTATGGAGTATATAAAATTGTCATACCATCATCTTAACTTTGAAGATCGTACTGCATTAATGCTTGAGTCAAGAAAAGAAGGCTTTTCAGCCAGAAAATTTGCTGAACTTATTAAAAGACATCCTAGTACGATCTATCGTGAGCTTAAAAGAAATAGCATCAATGACGTTTATCAAGCTCAATATGCTTCTGATAACACTTTTGCTAGACGTAGACGTGGTCACAGAAAACTCAAAATCGATTCAATCCTCTGGAAATTTATTGTTGAAGCGATCCGTTGTTTATGGTCTCCTCAGCAAATAGCAAAGCGTTTAAAGACATTTCCTGATTTGGATCAAACAATGAATGTAAGCCATACAACGATTTATTCAACGATACGAGCATTACCCAAGGGTGAGTTGAAAAAAGACTTATTATCCTGTCTACGTCATGAAAATAAAAAGCGAAAAGCTAACGGTGAACCTAAAAAAGATTCTATATTACAGGATATTAAAACTATTCATGAGCGCCCAGCCGAAGTTCAAGAAAGAAAAATACCGGGTCATTGGGAAGCTGATTTAATTAAAGGTAAAGACAATAAAAGTTCGATAGCAACACTTATTGAACGAAATACACGGCTCTGTATCTTGGCAACATTACCTGATGCAAAGGCAGAATCAGTGCGCAAGGCTTTAACTGAAGCTCTGAAATATTTACCTGCAGAACTGCGTAAAACGTTGACCTATGACCGTGGACGTGAGATGTCAGAACATAAAATACTCGAAGAAGATTTAGGCATAGATGTATATTTCTGTGACCCACATTCACCCTGGCAAAAAGGCACATGCGAAAATATGAATGGTTTAATTAGGCAATATTTACCTAAAGGGATTGATTTAAATCAGGCAGATCAGCATTATTTAAATCAAGTTGCCATGTCACTGAATACTCGTCCTAGAAAGGCGTTAGATTGGCTTACACCATTAGAGAAATTTGCTCAGCTTGTTGATTATCATATGGCTTTTGAAACTGTCGCACCTCATGTTTGAATTCGCCGTGTTTCAACATTAGTTTCTACCAGCTATGCTGCTTCTAGATCTAGTTACAGCTCTTCATCAAGCAGAAGCTCGTATTCATCATCATCGAGTAGTAAATCATATTCTTCAAGCTCTCCGAGCTCCTATACTTCTCGACCAAGTAGTAGCATAAGTAAACCAAGCTACACACCTTCTAAACCTTCAGCAACCACCACATATAAACCAGTGGCTAATACCACCTCCAAATCTAATCCGACAACCAAAACAGTTAAACCGGTAGTGAAAAGTACTGAAGTAAAACAACCTGTTCAAAAACCGTATCCGGTGCAAAATAATAGCCTAAGCAGCTATGATAGATTTAAACATGAACAACATCAAAAGCATAAATCTTCAAATGATTGGATGACTTGGATGTTGTTAGCTTGGATCGTGTCCGGCTCTTCAAATAGTCATGCATCAAACTCTTCAGTTGAAACAAAAGAAATCGTTGTCGATTGCAAAACCTGGTTAAAAGAGAATGGTCATAAGTCTAATGACATTGAAAACCTATCAAATAAAGACTTTGCAAAGATCAAAGCATACTGTGAAAAAGTTGATAATAAATAATTGAATTATTTAACGAGCCGAAGGGCTTATGGAGAGGTTATGAATAAATCTAAATTTAGCTATGCTGTTGACTTCAATAATGAAATTGTTGGAACTTTATCTGCTAAAGAATACTTCAGTATTGTAAAGAAGGCTTATACGGATTTAGTTTTTTTAAAAAAACATGTTTGGCCATTAGTGATGCACTTTCTGAATGCATTTAGTAAATGCCTTGTTCCTTTTAAAAGGGTTAAAGAAATACAAATTTTAGTGAGCTGAAGAGCTTAAGGTGATACTGATGAAAAATATACCTCTAATATTTGCCCTGGTATTAGCTTTATCCGGGTGCATGAGTGACGAAGATTTTGCTTTTGCAAAAGAAGAAATTGTAGAAAAAACTATCAATACTTACCTTCAAGATCAATATTCGATGATTGTAATAAGCGACATAAAAAATGTAACTCCATCGATATATAGTACTTGTAGTAAATATTTGAATATTAATAAAAGGATGATCAAGAAACAGAGGGTTAAATTATCTATCAGAAGTATCGAGTCTGAATATGTTTTAGATAAAGATGTGAATATTAATGATCTCAAATCATGTGTTGACGATTATTTGGTAAAAACCCCAATTTCAGAAGAGTCAATGAAAAATCTGAAAGATGATACAAGAGTTGAGCAATTCAAAAATGATCCTGAAGTACGTTCGTTAATTGATAACGCTAAAGCTGATCATTTAATCAGCTATTATGAATACCAGACAATACTTGGACTAGTGTTGAAGAAACATTACGACCATGAAATTGATTTGGGTAAAGCTGCATACCAACATGACTTTCAAAGTCTTTAAAAGTAGCTTATCAGAGCATTAAAGAGCTGAAGAGCTTTAGGAGAATTTGATGAAAAAACTAGCTGTAATGATCGCCATTGCTTCGATATTATCTGGTTGTATGACAAAAGATAGTCTTAATACCTTAAAAAAATTGGTTGTAGAAAAAGAAATAAAAGATTATGTAGCAAGCAATTATCCGATTGAGTCGCTAGAAATTGATCTATTAAGTTCAGAAATTTACGATAATTGCATGGATGTAATTAATATCAGTCAACTTTCGCTTGTTAAAATTGAATTAAATAAGGAAACAAGGTATGTCTTGAAATCAAGTGTAGATACAAAACCATTAAAAAAATGTATAGATAATTATTTAGCAAAAAAACCTGTCTCAAACGATGCAATGGAAGATCTAATTTCGAATCCTTATTATGAAAAATACAAGAATGAACCTGACGTAAGAGAAATAATTAATAAAGCAAAGATAGACAATCTTATAACCTATCATGAGCAAAAGGAAATACTTGATTTAGTTAAAAATAAACGTCTCAATCAAGCTCTAGCCGAAAACAAAATTTGGTATCAGAAACAAATTCATGATCTTTAGTGTGTGGTAATTAGCTAGGTGTCTCCACAATAATTTAATATCTGTTGGAAATATTTTGGCGTTCCCTACGGGCCGGGCTAGTTGGCTTCGCTCGAACTCCAAGCGAAAAAGAGGATCCATCGAGTTTAAAATCAAGTTTCATGCAAAGCCTGAACCTGATTTTAATACTCGATTCAAATCGTAAGCGTCCGCTGAATCCCATACCTATTTTTTAATTCGATTTAGGTTTCCAGCAGTGCGGCAGTAACTCTTCAATCTGGGTCACTTTATGTGTCGGTAACCTTTTCAGCACATCACTTAAATAGGCATACGGATCCAGCCCATTCAGCTTTGCTGACTGGATTAAAGTCATGATGTTTGCCGCTCGCTGACCACTGCGCAGCGAACCTGCAAACAGCCAGTTCTTGCGCCCCAACGCCCAGGGACGCATCTGATTCTCTACCCAATTGTTGCATATCGGTAGATTGCCATCATCCAGATAGCGGCTTAAGGCTGGCCAACGCTTCAGAGTGTAATTGATGGCCTTGGCGGTGGGAGAACTCGATGGCACTGTCAGATGATGTTGGTTGAGCCATTCATATAGTTGTTGCATCACTGGTTGACTATGCTGTTGTCGGTATTCGCGGCGGTCTTCCGCTGTACCATCGGTCTTTTTCCTGAGTTCTGCTTCTATTGTTAGCGGCAATGTAAAAATGACCCCCCAACAGCATTTGAAAATTGACCCCCTTGGTTAATATAGTGGTCTTTTTGGACTGCTCAACATGTTAACTTTGGAGCAAGCAGTGACAATCCAAATACTTCATCAACAAGGTCAATCTATTAAGGCAATTAGCCGCGAACTCGGTATTTCTAGAAATACTGTGCGTAAATATTTACGATCTCAAGTAACACCTAAATATCAACGAACACAATCTAAAGTGAGTATTCTTGAGCCTTATAAACCGTATTTAATCAAACGTGTAAATGCCGCCGATCCAGAATGGATACCGGCTGCAGTGTTGTATCAAGAAATCTTGCAAAAAGGCTACACGGGGAAAATTAGAACACTACAAAATTATCTCAATACATTAAAGCCAACTAAACAACCAGAGCCGATTAAGCGATTTGAGACTCAACCAGGTCAACAAATGCAGGTTGATTTCACAAAAATTCGACGTCATCACACCACATTAAAAGCATTTGTTGCAACTTTGGGATACTCTAGAGCAACCTTTGTTAAGTTTTATGATCATGAACGTTCTGATGCATGGATTGATGGCTTAGAAAGTGCTTTTCAGTTCTTTGGTGGTGTTCCTAAAGATGTATTATTTGATAATGCTAAGGCCATTATGATTGAACGTGATGCTTATCAAGATGGTCAACATCGCTGGAATGCTAAATTACTTGATTGTGCTAAGAAATATAACTTCCGACCACGTGTTTGTAAGCCATATCGTGCGCAAACAAAAGGTAAAGTAGAACGCTTTAATAGTTATTTGAAATCAAGTTTTATCGTGCCATTAAAAGCAAGTTTAAAGGTGGTTGACCTTAGCTTAGATGTTGATATGGCAAATGCCTATATTGGTCGATGGCTTAGTGAAACAGCAAATCAACGCATTCATGCAACAACTAAAGAAAAACCAAGTACTCGTTTGCTTGAAGAACAACAATATTTTTCTTCATTACCTTTATTTAATGATGGTTCTAAAAAATCTGTAATTGATGATGTTAGCCCATCATCACTCATACCTCATGAGAGTGTTCAACACCCCTTATCAATCTATGATGAATTACTGGAGGTTTCTTAATGAATTTACAGTATGAGCGTATTGAACAGCTTTGCCGTCAGCTTGGTCTACAAACAGTGGCATCACAATGGTCACATCATGCACAACAAACCTTAGCAAAGGATGGCAGTTATGCAGATTTCGTTGAAGCTATGCTATTACATGAATACACAGCCAAGCAGCAACGTAGTCAACAGATTCTTTTACAACTTTCAGGTCTTACTCAAATCAAAACGTTGGAGGCTTATGATTTTAATTATGCTTTAGGTGCTCCAAAGTCGCAGTTGCTTGAACTATTTAATTTAAGCTTTATTCCAAGAGCTGAAAATGTTGTATTTATTGGTGCAAGTGGTGTTGGGAAAACACATCTATCAATGGCTTTAGGCTATAAGGCAATTATGAATAATATTAAGACTAAGTTTATTACTGCAGCTGATTTAATGTTGCAACTTAGCCTAGCTTATCAACAAGGTAAATTAAAAAACTACATGCAACGTGTTGTACTTGCTCCAAAGTTATTGATTATCGATGAAATAGGATATTTACCATTTGGTCGTGAAGAAGCAAATTTATTTTTTAATGTTATTGCCAAGCGCTATGAAAAAGGCAGTACGATTTTGACCAGTAATTTACCATTTAGCCAGTGGTCTAAATCATTCGCAGATGATGTTACTTTGACAGCAGCAATGTTGGATCGTTTATTACATCATTGTCATGTTGTACAAATATCTGGGGAAAGTTATCGTCTAAAAGATAAAAAGAGAGTAGGAATTCAACCACAAATTGAGTCTTAATAAATCATCAAAGGGGTCAATTTTACTTTGCTGTTTTAAGGTAAAAGGGGTCAGTTTTAAATTGCCGTTGACACTATCGCATACAGTTTCTGAATCAGCACCAATGCCTGTTCAGCGACCTGACTTTTCCCGGTCACATGCAGTTCATGGAATTTACGACGTGCATGGGCCATGCAGCCGACCTCTATGACCTGGCCTGATTTAAAGCGTGCTTTATAACCACTGTAATCATCACAGACTAGATTGCCCTGCCAGCCTTTCAAGAACTCTGCAGCATGCTGGCCTGAACGACTATCCTGAAAGTCATAGATCACCGCCTGAACTGGATTGTACTGTGTGGTGGCATAGGCCCAGACATAACCTTTCTTCGGTTTTTTCTCATTCTCACCCATCCGCATGATGGTGACCGGTGTTTCATCTGCATGCAGCACCCGCTGTTGCAGCACCACCTCTTTTAAGGCATTGGCCAGAGGTTCCAGTTCTACACCGCAGCGACCTATCCAGTCAGATAAAGTTGATCTAGAAAGTTCGATTCCCGCCCGCTGATAGATCAGACGTTGACGGTACAGCGGCAAATGATCGGCATACTTCGATACCAGCACATGGCTGAGCAATTCAGGTGAAGCAATGCCTTTATCAATCACATAGGCGGGCATCGCTTGCTGAGTCAGAGTGTCACACTGATCACAGACCCATTTACCACGCACATGCTGTTCCTTATAGAACTGTGCCGGTCTGAAATGCAGTTTCTCACTGACATCTTCGCCGATACGACGGAGTTGGCATCCACAAGTGCATTGGGTTGATGCAGGTTCATGCTCAATACGGATGGTGTGTAGATGATCTGGCAGTGGTCGACGTTTAGGTTTATTGGTTTTGGCTTTCTGTGTCGCTGCATCGGTTTTATCTGCATTTAATCGTTCTAATTCCAGATCAACAGCAGCAATATCTTCTTCAACCGCTTCATCCCATAGGTGGATTTGTTTTGCCGTTAAGTGTTCATTCTTTTGGGCGAATTTGTGCTTTTTAAACAGCGCCAGTTCATGCTCGTATTTTTGATTGAGAATAGAAAGATGTTGAACTTTGGCATCCAATTGTTGGTTTGATTGTGCTAGAGACTGATGCTGCATCGCCAACTGTCTGGTGAATTCCAGCAGTTGTTCATGGGTCAGTTGGCTTAAGTCAGGCAGCGTATTCATGACCGCAGTATGCCTGAGGTCATGAAGAGAATGAAATAGAACGTTTGGAGGATGGCAGAATGGTCGAGCTTGGTTTAGAGCATATTCACCACTTGCTGCAATCCAATTCTCTGCCAGGGCAAACCTTGGATTAATGCCTGTAACTGTTCCGGGCTGAGGGCCACGGTTTCACCTTGGTGAACTTGAGCCCAGTGAAATTTACCCTGTTCCAAACGCCGGGCACACAGCCAGATGCCCAGTCCATCATGTACCAACACTTTCATACGATGACCACGTTTATTACAGAACAGGTAGGCGCAATGCGGTTTGATGTAGCCAAAGGCTCTCACCACCTGAGCCATGACAGTATCCATTCCTGCTCGCATATCCATGGGCTGGGTAGAGAGCCAAATTTCATTGATACGGATCATGTTGCCAGTGCCTTGAGTAATTCTGCCAAGGCAGGTATTTCTGATGTCTGCCATTTTAGCTGAATATCATTATTCGTATGAGGCACGGTGATACACAACGTGATCCTCTCATCAATAGGTTGGCTGATTGCAGCAGTGTAAGGCAAAGCAATAAATGCTGGATTCACATGAGTAGGATCCTGCACGGCACCCTCATGATGGCTGAAGATCCTGATCCAACGACTGACAAGGTTGGCATTAATACTATGTTGCAGTGCGACCGAAGCGATCGAGGTATTAGGATTTTTACAGGCATTGACAATACTGAGTTTGAATTCTTTGCTGTATGTTCTGCGTTTTTTAGCAACAGGAGGTGTTGCTGAATATATATCCATGTTCATGGATTAAGTCCCCACTTGTTTTTAGGTGGGAACTAAATTAAGGCTTATAGGACCGCTTGGTAAGGCTGTGTTAGCCGGATGCTTACTTCAAATCCTCTTTTTTTTACGCTTGTATTTCGCCCCTTACGGGCAACATCCCTAACGCAGCATGATCGGATGCTGTTTATCTTTAAAATTGAATCTAGGGGCAATTAGAGCGATTTAGAGGGCTATTTGTCGCAACCCTGCGGGATTGCTTTGTTATTACCGGATAAGGTCCAATGGGAGAAGTTTCACTTCTTCGGTCGTCTAGTCAAAATCACAGATTTTGACTGACTCGCTCGAAGTTTGAAACGGTAATCAAGGAGGGGGATGCTCGCAAATTTCATCAGTTCGCAACGTGGACACGTTGCTCTATGATAAACGTGCAAAACAAAAAGAGGTTGTGTTAACACAACCTCTTAGGTCTATCTTAAATAGATATAGCAACATGCTTTCCGTTAGGTAACTCAACATCTAACCTTACTTTGCCACCCATAGCTTCAACATATTCTTTTAATGATGAAATCTTAAGATCTTTACCTAATTTTTCACGTTTTGAAATAGCAGCTTGGCTTACACCTAGATTTTTTGCAATTTCAGCTTGAGATATTTTTAACTCTTCCCGTAGGTTCGATAGGTTAATATCCAATAGCATTTGATTTGCCATTTTCTTGATGCGTTGTTGGCTTTCAGGTGAGCGTTTTGAAATTATATCGTTTAATTTAGCCATTATTTATCTCCGTAATTATCACGTAAATATTGCTCATATTGTTCATCTGCAATCTTGATCATTTCTTTATAAAAGGCTTTTTCATTTAGCCCTTTCTTATCTCCAGCACACAAAACAATGGCTTTACGTTCTGGATCAAATGCAAAGAAACCACGGATCGGATGACCTTTAACTTGCACACGTATCTCTTTCATGTTCGGATATTTTGATTCTTTAATAGTATCAACATGAGGCCGGCCTAGATTTGGCCCCAGTTCTGACAAAACAAGCAAAGACGCTAAGATTTTATCTTGAGCATTTTCATCTTGTTCTGCCAACCAAGAATCAAAAAGTTCTGTTGTTTCTACATCCCAAGCCATTACAAATCATCATAAAGTTGATACTTTATTTTATAACCTTTAGGTTATATTTGCAAGCATAACCTTTAGGTTATATTTATGTTTAAGTGTTTGTTTATATTGCGTTAATAAATTTGTAAGTGGTCGAGAATGTGTTATAATTAAAAGGTGAAATCGGATAGGCTGGTTTCAAATGAGCAGAAATGCTTAAGGTGAATATTATGAAAAAAGCAACTCTTATAACTAACAATCTAGGCCATCTAGTTTGTTCAGACTCACTAATTTTCAAGTCCAAACTTACAGGCAAAACAATTTATTTATCACCCTCTCATTTATCGGCACGAATTTTTGAAAAAAACTCAAAAAAGCTAAAATGGGAATACTTTAATTGCTGGTCTGATGGGCTGAATCTGGTAAAAGAAATATTTAATAAAGAGCTTATAGAAAAAGAGAAAACTAACGCATTCAAAGAAAAACTTATTCCAGGTTCAATTCTTGTTTCTAGCTGGGGATCAGAACAAACAAACGTAAGTTTTTATCAAGTAATTTCATCTACTGCAAAGACTGTAACACTTCGGGAGATTGAAAAATATCGTTTTGAAGAAGACATGAGAGGATGGGTTACTCCAAAACCGAATGAATTTATAGGGCCAGCATTTAGAAAGAAAATAGAGTCTGAATATGTTCAGATTGGAAATCGTGAAATTGCTAGATTATTAAAATTTACGGTCATAGATGAAACTGGAACAAAAGTTTATGAGCGTCAAAAATTCACTAGTTACGCTTAAGACATATATTTTAGCCGTTGCGGATCCGCAACGGCTACGGAGGTAAATATGGACCGCGAACACTTCATGGATTTTTTCAGGAATGATGAAAAACTTGAACAACTAACACCAGATGATCGGATAGAAATTTTTTTGAACGTTTTACTAGGCAGTAGTGATATAGATGTAAAACTTCTAAATGAACTTTTAAACAATTATGATATTAGTAATATCGTAATTAGTGAAAAATAATCAAATATGAATGAATCGGATAGGCTGATTCTATTAATATTGAGCTGATAAGCTTAAGGTGAGTTAATGAAATACTTTATAGCAAATTTATATTTTTATACCCGTAAAGAGCTTCTAGCAATTGCTGATGGAAAAGATGAGCTTGTTGATTTTCTAGATAGAATAAAAGGTTCTGAGTTAGAAAGCGCGAAACTTACAAGTGCAGAACGTGCATTTTTGAATGTTTATCAATCTGCTGTGTCAAATACTTTGGAGATGATGAACATTGATGTTTCTACATCTAGCTGGATGATTGGCAATGGTTTTTACGTCCCTTCTATGGTTGAAGATTATAACAAAACAAATATTTCTATTTTAGAAGTAGTACTGTTTTGTAATATCACAGCATTAAAAACATTGATCAAAACTGATACTGCAATAATCGAAACAAGGTTTGTTGAGTTTCTAATTAAGTACGTTGAAAAAATAGAATCGGTACATTGCTCAGATGATAAAATTTTTAAATTAGAACTAGGAAATAAGTATGAATTTGAGTTACATCAGGAAGGATACATTTTCGTAGAAAGAATTTCAGATGATGAAATTTTTAATGAACAATTTCTAGATTCAGAAATTTTGATAAGTTTGCTGTATGCGAAAGAAAATGAGAATGAGATTATTCCAGTAGGTACTTTTCACAGTGTCTCAGGGGTATATGATGCACTTGATTTTAAAAGTGCTATTAAACCTCTTTTACCAGATATTGAGCTGCTGGCATCTTTCTAAACAAACGGGCAATAATGCCCGTTTTTTTTAAAAATTAAATTTATATTAATACAAAAATATGTTTTTGATGTATAATAATTAAAGGAAGTTGGATAGGCTAACTTCAAAATTTGAGCTGAAAAGCTTATGGTGATTAATATGAAAGACAATAATCTAAAAGATTTATTCCAGTTCCTCTTAAACCATAAAAAACTCATCCAGTGTGGGATTACAGTTAGTCAGGGCAGCTACTCAATTACCGATCTTAATGAAGGTGTTTGTGTTTTGGTTGAACGAAATGTTCCATTCAAAGAATACTTATCTTTTCTAGAAATTATGGATAAATGGCCTGAGAAAAATAATGATCGAGGTTATACAGTTAGAATTGAAGGCGAGGATCCCTCAGAGATATACCTTGACTATTATGAGAATAACAAAAACATGTATGGCAATTGTTCATATGGCAAGAAACGATGGGATCTGATTTTATTTGTCTATCAAGAACTATTGGAAGCAAAGGAAGTCAGCTATTTAGAGGCTTGAATAAATCAAAAACAAAACCCTTTTTGAAACTTTTTAACATGAGCTGAAGAGCTTAAGGTGGCATAAATGAACTTACAAGACTTAATTAGCGAAAATGAATTTTTTATCAGGAATCTTAATGTAGCTCAGTATGACGGGCTGGATGAGTTGACAAATTTAGATGAATATAAATCTGAATTTTTGGACAAAATTAGAAAACTCAATTTTGGCAGTAATGAAAACAGACTTTTGCAAATTTTAGCGCAAGACGTTTTTGAGGAAGTTTACGAATACTGTGTATATCAAACCTTTGTAGAATGTTGCATGAATACAAAATGGATGACTGCAAATGGTTTTTTCTTTCCAGTTAATTTTGATCTAAAAGAAAAATATTATGAAGATCCAGAAGCGGGATATGTGATAAATACATTCGATGTAATCATTAGTGCAAATCTCCATGCAATATACCAAGTAAGACATAATGGAAAGGTATATTTTGATGAACATCAAGAAGAGATTCTACAGTTTTGGGCTGACTACATTATCGATATTTTACGTCGAAATAAGCGTCAGGCAGACAAGTTTATTATAGGTAATAAACTAGAATTTGATCTTCAAACTGAAGGGTATGTATTTCCGTTAGATATGGATGAAGATACTTTTTATCAAACATTTAACGAAGCAGAAATTAACTTCTATATCCTTCAGCAGAGTGGAAAAGACTACAAGATAGAGAAGTTTTCTAACACGTACAATAACGGTGGAGCAGAAGAAAGTAAGATGGCTTTTGAATGTTTCTTAAAGTTCTATCCATACACAGACTTAACTTTAATAGCCAATTTTTAAACATAAGGGGCTTCCCAACGGAGGCCCGCATTTAATCTCTAGATAGAGGTAAATATTCAAGTGATGCGGATCCGCAACCATGAGGATTTAAAGATGAAAAATTCAATTGATAAATTAAATATGTTGAAAATATTTTTAGGCAAGTGGTTGTATATCTTATTAATTTTATTGGTTGTAGTCACTATTCTAATGTGCATCAAAATGAATATTGTAGGCGATATCTAGTAGGTGAAAATTAAGGTTCAGTAGGTTTAAAAAGCAATGAACGATTAAATAAATCATTTTCACATGAACCTAACTGCTAAAGCTAAAATACATAAAGCATTCTATGCAATAAAAATATGGTGTTTAGACGTAAAGTTGATGAAGTACGAAAAGCGAGAGAAAATAAAGTTCTATTTTTTGATTATGAGCAGCTTCATACGAAAGAAATTTTTGAGCTTTATAAAGTAAAAAATAATCTTACTTGATTTTTTTTTAATCTTTTTATGGGCGTTCCCTACGGGCCGGGCTAGTTGGCTTCGCTCGAACTCCAAGCGAAAAAGAGGATCCATCGAGTTTAAAATCAAGTTTCATGCAAAGCCTGAACCTGATTTTAATACTCGATTCAAATCCTCTTTTTTTACGCTTGTATTTCGCCCCTTACGGGCAACATCCCTAACGCAGCATGATCGGATGCTGTTTATCTTTAAAATTGAATCTAGGGGCAATTAGAGCGATTTAGAGGGCTATTTGTCGCAACCCTGCGGGATTGCTTTGTTATTACCGGATAAGGTCCAATGGGAGAAGTTTCACTTCTTCGGTCGTCTAGTCAAAATCACAGATTTTGACTGACTCGCTCGAAGTTTGAAACGGTAATCAAGGAGGGGGATGCTCGCAAATTTCATCAGTTCGCAACGTGGACACGTTGCTCTGCAAATGTCTTTTATAACACGAAAAATTACACTAAATATATGTTTTTTCTTAATAAAAAGACATGAAAATGTAGTATAATTAAGGGGTGAAATCGGATAGGCTGATTTCTATATATGAGCTGAAAAGCTTAAGGTGTACTATGAAAATTTATACAAAAATTGCCCTTAATTACTTCAGAAATTTAATTTCTGCATGTGGAAAAGAACATGGGATATTTTTCTCAGAATCACCACAAAATCCAAAACATTTAGTAGCCAATGACACTATTTATTTCATTACTCAAATTGATGACTCAATTGTATTTATTGATTGTAAATATGGTCCAGTTTCAAATTATCGGATAGATGGAATTTTAGATTTTACATCTAATTCTATAGAGGATGCCGCTCAAATTGCTACTAATAATTTTCGTCTAATCTGTGAAAATCATTACACTATCTTGAATTGTGAATAATAAAAATTTGAGCTGAAAAGCTTATGGAGATCAAAATGAAAAAATGGTTTAGTTCTGATGTAAACAACCTTGATGATTTAAAGAAAGAATACCGTAAACTTTGCTTTAAACATCATCCAGACATGGGCGGCTCGACTGAAGATATGCAAGCCATAAATTCAGAATATGAGCAGCTTTTAAAAGTTCTAATTAATAAAAAGGCAGACAGTAACTATTCAGAGAAATCTACTTTTAAAAACCGAGATGAAGAAATTGATGCAGAAATTCGATTGAGAGAAGTTTTAGAAAAGATAGAAATCTTGGAAGGGTTAGAGATTGAGAGAATAGGACTATGGTTATATGTTTCAGGCAATACAAAAACGCATAAGGAAGCATTAAAAGAGGCTGGTTTAAAATGGGCACATGCTAGAAAACTTTGGATATATGTAGGTACAGAATGCAGAGGACGAGGAAACAAAGATATGGACGAGCTTAGAGCAAAATACGGAAATGAAAAGGTAAAAACTAGAAGTAAAATTAAAAAAATTGCTTAATTATTTTCTACAAAAAAAAGCCGACAAAATCGGCTTTTTTTACTTAAAATGTATAATTTCAACAACATAAATGATATAATTTATTTGTGAAATCGGATAGGCTGATTTCTATTTTTTGAGCTGAAAAGCTTATGGAGTTTTAAGATGTATGCAATTGTTGATTCAAATATGAATGTCATTGATGCTTCGATTTGTAAAATTAAATTAGAATATAAATTGGCTGATAAATTGTTTTGGATAGCTCACAATTTTGGTCGTCAAGCTGAAGGAGTTAAGCAAGATGAATTTGAAATAGATGAACTAAGTGATCCAGAAGTATGCAATGCTATTCACATGGCTTATCAAAATGCTTTTGACTATAAGAAGAATGAAATTAGTGATAGTTATAAAATCGTAAAATGGGATTGTAAACAGGCAATTTGGATTTAATTTTGAAACAAAAAAAAGCCGTGAATAACGGCTTTTTTTTGCAACAAAGTGATTGAAAAAATTAAGGAAAATGTTATAATTTAATCAAGAAATCGGATAGGCTGATTTCTATTTTTTGAGCTGAAAAGCTTATGGAGTTTACAAATGATTAAATCAAATAATATGATCGACATTAAAAATCTTATCAATGAATTTCGCAATGAAACTTTATTGGAAAAAGAGAAAGTCTTTATTGATGGTAAAGACAAAAAAAGCGTTATTACTGGTTCTAAAATTTTAACTCTAGCACTTACTAAAGAGAATATTATTTATACTATTTATCACATAGAAGTATGCCGTGATGAGGAAGGCAAAACAGTCAAACGTTATAAAATCCATCAAAGAAAATCTTTAGGTTTTTCAATTCCACTTAGCTTTTTGGTAAAGCGTGAATTTGAAAAAGCTGCACCAGAAACTTTAATAAATGCTTTAATTTGATTAGGAGTGGATTCAATGATTGCTCATCGAATTAATGATTCAACTGAAGAACTAAAACTTGAAGTTTTAAAAAGTGCAGCAGGTTTTTACATTGGAACTTTTGATTATGATTCTGATAATTATGGTCCTGTTAGCCGTGTATCGGAATACTTCAAGACCAGTGAGGAAGCAGAATATGCATTAAGGAATAATTGCTGGACACAACGTTAAAAAAAAGCTGGCTTTAAGCCAGCTTTTTTTTATCCTAATAAAATCTTTTTAATATCGTCCATATGTTTTTTCCAAACTTTTGGAGATATTTCAAGAAGCTTATTTCTATCTAAAAGTTTAAACAAATCATCTTTTACTTTTAATTTTGCTTGTTCAACTTCTTGAGCAATTTGTTCATCAAGTAATTCTAATTCTCTTTTCATTTGCTCTTTTCGTTGAGCTAATTTTTTGCCTTTCGGCGATAAATAATCTTCAATATTACCTGATTCATCTTTTGCTTTTGTTTCATTTGAATTTGTATTGGCTGCATCATTTTCAGCCTTAACAGATTCGTCATTTGTTTGAGCAACATTATTCATATTTACACCATCTCAAATTTTAACTAGCAAACAAAACTTCTTTGTTTGGCGACAAATACATACTAAATATTTTCACCAATCTAGCAACAGAATTTTTTTAAAAAACTTAAGATTGATTAAATGATGCGGGACACCCCGCTCATTTTTTTCTCACACACCACGCACCTAACGGTGCTTTTAGCTCAAGCCTTTATGGTGCAAGGTTTTGAGTGGATAAAACACTAGGTAAATATGGTTAACTTTTATGATCTATAAACTGTTATATGTTATTAATATATAAAAAGAAATAGGTGTTAACTTTCATTTTATTTAAAGTTAACCAATAAACTCATAAAAACAATGTAAGAACTTGTTTTTAAATAATATATATGGAGTAACCGATTTTATTTTATAAAATCAGAAAGATTTTGATTTATGTTATTGAAATATAGGTAAAAACTATGGTTACACAACTATTTTGAACATAAAAAAATAAATATTTCCAAAAGAACTAAAATGAAAATTAAAAAAATTGCATCAAAGTGCTACAATTTTTTCATCTTTTGTTTATCCACAGCTCTTGAGGAGTGTCAAACTCATGACCCAAAAGAAAGTTTCAATTGGAGGTAAGGTTAGCCCTGAAATTAAGAAATACTATGATGATATGGCTAATAGATTAGGAATCTCTACAAGTCAGTTACTTGAAAAAATCTTAATTGAAAACCTTACATTATCTAAAGTCCAAATCTTAATTGATGACTTTGACAACAAAGTCAATTATATGGTCGAGCTTATCAATCAGAGTTTTACGAACCAATCTCATTTTATTGATGAAAAATTTGATATCTCAAATTCTAGTTTAGCTAAGTTGATTTATGAAAACGGTTTGAATAAACAAACTGAAGAGTTCATTGCTACTTTAACTTTCTTGGAAGCTGCTAAGTATAAAAATCTGCCATTAGTTAAAGACTTTAATAAACGCGAAACCACTGGTGAAGCTCTCTTTTTACAAGCATCAAAAGAAGCTAGAGAGTCAGTTGCTAAACGTCGTAATCAATCAGAGGCTTAATTGAATGAAAGCAAAGAATAACTCAAAAGCAATCGAATTTACGAGAGGTTCTGAAATATGGATTCATCAATTTCGAATGTTTATTTCAAGCATGATGAATGTCATAGTTTTTGGCCTGATGATTACGATTGGCATTGTATGTGCATTTCTATACATTAAATTAAAGGATGTTCATTTTCTTGCTTTAAGTGTGCAATACGATATTTGGTTAAAGTCAGTATTTAATAATCCAGATGCGAGAGTAGCACTGAAGCTAAATGGTGTTGTACGTGATTACACTCTTGATCAAGCTCAGCACATTATTAATCCCTATTTTAACCAATTAAAGTTTTATGTTTTTCGAGCATTTATTTTAGGTATTCTTTTAAGCTCATTTCTAGTCGGTGGTCTTATTTATTACTGGTTTACTTATGGTAAGGAAGTAATGTCTGATGAACAAATTCGTGGTTCAGAACTAGTTTCTAATGACGCATTAATTTATAAAATCCAAAGTACGAAAGGATTCAGTCCATATAAAATTTCTAACATACCTATGGTAAAAAATACAGAAGGTACGAATGTTGGTATTTTTGGTGCTCCTGGTTCTGGTAAGTCTCAAATTTTTAGAGATCATTTATCTCAGGTTAGAAACAATAAAAGAAAAGCTATCGTTTATGATCCTTCAGGAGAATTCACTTCAGAATTTTATCGACCAGGTATAGATATTATTCTAAATCCATTTGATGAACGTATGCCGTATTGGTCACCATTTTTTGAAATTCGTCATGATGAGCATTTCGATAGTATTGCTAATGCTTTTGTTCCAGTTGAGGGTAAAGATCCTTATTTTGGCGAAGCTGGTAGAACAGTATTAGCTGAAGTCATGCGTGAATTACATGCTAATGGTATACACTCAAATAAGACTCTCCATGACACGATTGCACATTTTACTATTGAAGAAATATCGTCTGTGCTTGAGGGAACGGCTGCTTCAAAGCATGTTGATAAAAAAGCTGAAAAGACGGCACTGGCTGTTCTTACAACAGTACAAAATAAATTAAGAGCATTTCGCTATTTACCAGATTCCGGTACACAGTTTTCTATACGTGATTGGGTAAGTCGGCCTGAAGAAGACTCATGGATTTTCCTTTCGCTTAGAGAAGAACAGAAAACTACTATTGAACCACTTATTACGTTGTGGTTTTCAATATTCATTAAAGCCGTAATGAACTTAGAACCAATACATCGTGAACTATTATGGATGTATTGTGATGAGTTCCCAACTCTACCAAAAATGGATGATTTACCTTTATCTCTTACAAATACTCGTAAATTCGGTTTATGTCATTTTTTAGGACTACAAGATATTCCTCAACTTGAAGAAAAGTACGGAGAAAAAATTGCTCGTTCAATAATTTCAGCTTTACAAACGAAAGTGTTCTATCGAGTTAATGAAAATGAAACTGCGAAAAGAATGTCTGAAATTCTTGGACAGATGGAAGTTGCTGAAAAAAATATGTCTAGAAGTATGGGGGTTAATGATTCAAGAGACGGTGATAGTTTTATTACTCAAAGGAGAGAACGCTTTATTGTTTTACCATCTGAAATTATGAAGTTGCCAGATCTAACAGGATACTTAAGAGTTCCTGGTGATTATCCAGTTACGAAGATTACTCAGAAATATCATCCTCACTTAAAAAATGTTCCAGCATTTATAGAACGAGAAAATATGGGTTTCATTTCTGCGTTTGCGGTTGCTGAAGCTTTAGAATCCCAATCGAATTCTGATGGAAAAGAGCCATTAGTAGAACAACAAAATGAAGAAGGCAATTTCTTTGGGAATTCTACTGTGCCACTTGTTGGAAATAGTAGTTTCTTTGGGAAATCTAATACAACCTCTGAAAATATTTATGAAAATTCACCTTTAGATTTATTTCATTCTCAAACAGAAGATAGTGATTTATCACTTAATGAAAAAAACGGTATTCAACCAGACGAAATAATCCCGGACGAAGATGAAAAGCCTAAAGTTGTTAATAATGACAGACTACATACTTTTGCCAGCTATCTTGCCGCAACCGATGAATCAAGTGTTCAGAAAAATAATGACGTTACTCCTGACACTAATTCAAGTAATGATTCTAATGAATCTAGTTTTAAAGACTTGTTCAATAACAATGATTAGGTAGGTAGATAATGCTAAGTGTTAACAATGTAGTTGAATCAGGAAAGGCTTTGTCTTACTACCAATTAGATAATTATTATACTAATGAGCAACAATCATTGGATCAAACTGAATGGTATGGTCGTGGTGCTCAAGTATTAGGTATTAATGGTGAACAAATTGAGGCAAATATTTTTAAAGACTTGCTAGAAGGTAGAGTAGAAGATCAACAGTTGGGGCGAGTTAGGAAAGATGAAAATGGTCAAAGTTATATTGATCATAGAGCTGGTATAGATTTAACGTTTAGTGCTCCAAAATCTGTTTCGATAATGGCAGAGGTTTTTGAAAATCAAGATGTGCTACAAGCACATCTTGATGCTGTTAAAGATACTATTTCCGCTATTGAAGATCATTACACGCAAACTAGAATCAGTGTTGATGGCACAATTCAAAAATCAGAGAGTGATAATTTAGTTGTTGCTCTTTTTAATCACAATACTAGTAGAGCATTGGATCCGCAAACTCATACACATGCAGTTGTTATGAACATGACTTTAAATGATAAAGATTCATGGACGGCATTAAGTAACGAAGTAATTTATGATAATCAGGCAACCATAGGTTCGATATATAATTCTAATCTCGCTCAAAATTTAAGAGCTATAGGTCTTGATGTAGAGGTAAAAGATAATCAGGGCAATTTTGAAATTGCCGGCTTTACTCCAGAAATGATACAAGAGTTTTCTCAGCGAAGAACTCAGATTATTGAAAGTTTAAAAAGTAGAGGAATTGATATTGAAGATGCACCTGCTAGTTTGAGAGAACAAGCAGCTTTAAAAACACGGGAAAGGAAACAGGCATTTAATGAGGCTGAATTACGTCAAGTTTGGAAGGAACGTGCAAGTGAACTTGGCATTACACAAAGTTTTGTAGATAAGCTAGAAGATAAAATTAAAACGAATCAGATGAATGCGGATCCGCAACCTTCAGAAAAAAACCAAAAAGACATATGGAAAACCGGATCCTCAAAAAATGATCCGAATATATCATTTGAAGGGAAAACGGAAGTTTCTAGCGATAAATCTAATAACGCTGATAAAGAAGCACCAGATAAACGAATTGACAACTCTGAAACGCAAAATCCGAGCGATAGCGCCATATCAAATGAAAAAGCTAGTCAAGTGTCAGGAAAATCCCAAAAAGAGCCAGAAACGCAAAATATGGGCCAAGAAGCGCATATTCAAGATGAAGGTAGATTGGGTAAGAAACAAACTGAACCTAAAGCGAGTAACAATTCAAAAGACCAGACTGTACCTAGAGAACGACCTTATCAAAGAAAGAATCGTGAATCTCAACAAGTACTCATAAGCCAAAAAACAAAAGAAGCCGTTTACTACGCTATAGGGCATCACACCGAAAGAGAAATGATGATACCTGAAACAAAGATACTAAATACGGCTATGAAATTTGACATACAAGAAGTAACTCATGAACAAGTACGAGCTGAGTTAAATAGACTAGAAAAAGAAAAAATCATTGTCCGGGTAGATGGGAAGTTAACAACTCAGCGTTTGGCACATAGCGAAGTTTGGTCGTTACAACATATACAAAATGAACAAAAAAGCGTGAGTCCAATAGTGGATGAATCTCAAGTTAAAACAAGACTCGATCAAGAGGAACAGTTGAGAGGGAGGAAGTTTACACCCGGACAAAGAGCAAGTCTTGAAACAATATTTAGTTCTGAAAGTAGATATATAGGCGTAGACGGTTTAGCTGGTACGGGTAAAACTACAATGCTGCATACTTTGAATAAAGTAGCCTCAGAAAACGGTTTTATTGTTAAAGGTATGGCCGCCACTGGCGTAGCTGCTAAAAACTTAGAATTGGAAACTGGTATACCCTCAAAAACAATGGCCATGTTTCAGATTAAAGAAAATGAGCTTCAGAAAGAAATTGAAAAGAATGGGGGAGTAAACCGTAAAAATGAAATCTGGATAGTTGATGAATCTTCATTTGTAAGCCAGACAAACTTCAAAGACATTTTGACTTTGGCTAAGCAAGCTAATAGTCGTGTTGTTTTTTTAGGGGATAAATTGCAGCTTCAGTCAATTAGTGCAGGAAAACCATTTGAACTTGTACAAAATAGAGGTGTGCTAAAAACTTCACAAATGCATGACATTATCCGTCAAAAAAACCAGGAACTTAAAGACGTGGTTTCTGTTGTCGTTGCAAAAAACAAAGAAGGTAAAATTGATTTAAGTAACAACGATAAAGCTTTTGATTTACTTGATAAACAGCAAAGGATTCATGAAGTAGTTGTAGCTGCAAAGGGTACACAACCAGCTCTACATGAGCAGCATGACTTATTTCAGGAAATTCATGAAGTACATCAAAAATTAGTTGGTGATTATATGAGGCTTAATAAGGAATCAAGAGATAATAGCCTTATCATTACTCCCTTTAACTCAGATAGAGTAATGCTGAACTCACTTGTAAGAAGCGAAATGAAAAAACTAAATGAATTAGATCATAATGATCATAATTTTGAGATCTTAGTAAATACCAATTTCACTGAAGCGGAGCGTAAACATATTAATAATTATGAGCCTAATATGACGATACGTTTTGGGAAATCATTTACAGATAAAGACACAGGAATCAAAATTGAAAAAGGTGACTATCTAAAAGTAATGATGAAAGACAAAGAAGGTAAATTGGTATTAATTGATAAGGATAAAAATAAAATTAAATGGAACCCTAAAAAAGGAAGTGTAGAAGTATATAAATCAGAACAAAGAAAGATAGCTAAGGGAGATGTAATAAGAATTACCAGGACAAAAGATGATGAACAGATCAAGAATGGTGAAAGATATAAAATCAAGGATATTCATGAAGATAAAGTAATAGTAGAAGGCCAGGATGGGAAAGAGAAAAGCCTATCAAGAAGTGGGTTTAAACATTTTGATTACGGCTATAGTAGTACTGTTTATTCCTCTCAGGGCTTAACACAGGGTAATGTATTTTTATTACTAAATAGCCAAAAATTAGCAAATGATCTGAAAAGTGATAAGGCTGCCACCAAAGTTTTAGGTAATACATTTGGAACAAGATCATTTTATGTTGCTGTAACGAGGGAAGAGCATAATTTGCAGATTTACACTGATAATAAACAAATGACACGAGAAGCAATTACGTTTAAACAAGATAAAACAAGTTATTTGGATACAGTTAAAGAAGTTGGTCAAAAAGTACCAGAACATATCATCGAAAATGAAAAAATTGGTGTAACTAATGAGCTAGAAAGATAGGAACAGAGTATTATGAAATTGTGGTATATGGTTTATAAATGCTATATTAAATTAAGCCTAATGTAGTTATCGGTAAAGGTAAAGGGGATAATGGTGGTAACGAGTAATGCAGTAATGCACAATGTTTCAAAACGTGTGTATGATGAAAGAGAACCATTTCAGGTCCTACTAAGCCCAACTTTGAAAATGATATTAGGTAACTATCAAAAGTTGAAAAAATTACCCTTTAATTACGTGCTTGGAAAGATCTTAGAGGATACAGTAAATAATGAGAAAATTACTGCTGAAGTTAGAAAATTACAACCAGCTTATAAGATGATTAAAGGCTCAAGAACTGTAATAAGAATTGAAGTAGAAACAGCTAAAAGAATCCGGGAAACAGCAGTACAGAAAAAGGGTGAAACACTATCGAGTTTTACTAATGCTGCGGTCTATTACTTCTTAAAGAATGGTGATTTTGAAACATTGCCAGAGCTTAAACAAAGCATTGATGAAATAGAGAATATTGAACTTTAAAAAAAGCCCATAAGGGCTTTTTATTTATTTCGTAAAGCTTACATAAAGAAAAATTAAATTTTCCATAAATGCGAGACTTCTTGGTCTACTTTATCAATATCTAAATGGAATTGCCACTCACCATACAATTGACGCCAGCAACAATAATTAAGAAAGCTATCATCGCGCTTAATCGTAAGCGTCCGCTGAATCCCATACCTATTTTTTAATTCGATTTAGGTTTCCAGCAGTGCGGCAGTAACTCTTCAATCTGGGTCACTTTATGTGTCGGTAACCTTTTCAGCACATCACTTAAATAGGCATACGGATCCAGCCCATTCAGCTTTGCTGACTGGATTAAAGTCATGATGTTTGCCGCTCGCTGACCACTGCGCAGCGAACCTGCAAACAGCCAGTTCTTGCGCCCCAACGCCCAGGGACGCATCTGATTCTCTACCCAATTGTTGCATATCGGTAGATTGCCATCATCCAGATAGCGGCTTAAGGCTGGCCAACGCTTCAGAGTGTAATTGATGGCCTTGGCGGTGGGAGAACTCGATGGCACTGTCAGATGATGTTGGTTGAGCCATTCATATAGTTGTTGCATCACTGGTTGACTATGCTGTTGTCGGTATTCGCGGCGGTCTTCCGCTGTACCATCGGTCTTTTTCCTGAGTTCTGCTTCTATCGCATACAGTTTCTGAATCAGCACCAATGCCTGTTCAGCGACCTGACTTTTCCCGGTCACATGCAGTTCATGGAATTTACGACGTGCATGGGCCATGCAGCCGACCTCTATGACCTGGCCTGATTTAAAGCGTGCTTTATAACCACTGTAATCATCACAGACTAGATTGCCCTGCCAGCCTTTCAAGAACTCTGCAGCATGCTGGCCTGAACGACTATCCTGAAAGTCATAGATCACCGCCTGAACTGGATTGTACTGTGTGGTGGCATAGGCCCAGACATAACCTTTCTTCGGTTTTTTCTCATTCTCACCCATCCGCATGATGGTGACCGGTGTTTCATCTGCATGCAGCACCCGCTGTTGCAGCACCACCTCTTTTAAGGCATTGGCCAGAGGTTCCAGTTCTACACCGCAGCGACCTATCCAGTCAGATAAAGTTGATCTAGAAAGTTCGATTCCCGCCCGCTGATAGATCAGACGTTGACGGTACAGCGGCAAATGATCGGCATACTTCGATACCAGCACATGGCTGAGCAATTCAGGTGAAGCAATGCCTTTATCAATCACATAGGCGGGCATCGCTTGCTGAGTCAGAGTGTCACACTGATCACAGACCCATTTACCACGCACATGCTGTTCCTTATAGAACTGTGCCGGTCTGAAATGCAGTTTCTCACTGACATCTTCGCCGATACGACGGAGTTGGCATCCACAAGTGCATTGGGTTGATGCAGGTTCATGCTCAATACGGATGGTGTGTAGATGATCTGGCAGTGGTCGACGTTTAGGTTTATTGGTTTTGGCTTTCTGTGTCGCTGCATCGGTTTTATCTGCATTTAATCGTTCTAATTCCAGATCAACAGCAGCAATATCTTCTTCAACCGCTTCATCCCATAGGTGGATTTGTTTTGCCGTTAAGTGTTCATTCTTTTGGGCGAATTTGTGCTTTTTAAACAGCGCCAGTTCATGCTCGTATTTTTGATTGAGAATAGAAAGATGTTGAACTTTGGCATCCAATTGTTGGTTTGATTGTGCTAGAGACTGATGCTGCATCGCCAACTGTCTGGTGAATTCCAGCAGTTGTTCATGGGTCAGTTGGCTTAAGTCAGGCAGCGTATTCATGACCGCAGTATGCCTGAGGTCATGAAGAGAATGAAATAGAACGTTTGGAGGATGGCAGAATGGTCGAGCTTGGTTTAGAGCATATTCACCACTTGCTGCAATCCAATTCTCTGCCAGGGCAAACCTTGGATTAATGCCTGTAACTGTTCCGGGCTGAGGGCCACGGTTTCACCTTGGTGAACTTGAGCCCAGTGAAATTTACCCTGTTCCAAACGCCGGGCACACAGCCAGATGCCCAGTCCATCATGTACCAACACTTTCATACGATGACCACGTTTATTACAGAACAGGTAGGCGCAATGCGGTTTGATGTAGCCAAAGGCTCTCACCACCTGAGCCATGACAGTATCCATTCCTGCTCGCATATCCATGGGCTGGGTAGAGAGCCAAATTTCATTGATACGGATCATGTTGCCAGTGCCTTGAGTAATTCTGCCAAGGCAGGTATTTCTGATGTCTGCCATTTTAGCTGAATATCATTATTCGTATGAGGCACGGTGATACACAACGTGATCCTCTCATCAATAGGTTGGCTGATTGCAGCAGTGTAAGGCAAAGCAATAAATGCTGGATTCACATGAGTAGGATCCTGCACGGCACCCTCATGATGGCTGAAGATCCTGATCCAACGACTGACAAGGTTGGCATTAATACTATGTTGCAGTGCGACCGAAGCGATCGAGGTATTAGGATTTTTACAGGCATTGACAATACTGAGTTTGAATTCTTTGCTGTATGTTCTGCGTTTTTTAGCAACAGGAGGTGTTGCTGAATATATATCCATGTTCATGGATTAAGTCCCCACTTGTTTTTAGGTGGGAACTAAATTAAGGCTTATAGGACCGCTTGGTAAGGCTGTGTTAGCCGGATGCTTACGCTTAATCATCCATTCAGCCCATTGAACTTCAAGAATATCGAAAGAATAAGAGCCAAATGCAGAACCTATAGCTAAATCGCCCCAATGTGCTATCTCAGGATAAAGATATCTAAGAGTTGTAATGTCCTTTCGATCATCATCATTCCACTCACCGGGATCAGAGCCGTGGCCTGGTGTCACAAAAGTTTCAGGGTTAAAAATAAAATTAGGCATATTAAATCTCCAAGCAATCAATTATTTGAAAGGAAAATTAGAATAATCCCTTAACAAAATTGAGAACGAGCATACCTAAAGTTAATGAAGCGATACTGAAGACAAAATTGAAAATCCCTTTCTTTTTGTCATCAACAACAATTGCATTATCAGCGGAACTATCGGTAATACTAATAAAAGAATACTCTCTGAAATACTTAAAAGTGTAAGGAGTTAGAATTAAATCAATCATTAAAATTAAACAAAAAGTACCAAAAGCACTTTTAGTATTTTCAGAAGAAAAACTTAAATTAGAGAAGGAATAAGAAAAAAATAGGATAAGAAATATAAAAATAAGATTTATAATGATTACCCCTAGCTCTTTAAAAGGAAGCTGATTAAGACCTTTGGAATATTTTAATAAACCAAAAAGATAAAAACTTTTTCCAAAAGACTGAGCGTTAAGGTAGCATAAGAAAAAGATTAAAACTTCTGGCTTTGGGATAAAATTTATATAATAAGCTAAAACAGCAAAGAAAATAAAAACCAAATTTAAAATAAAAGGTTGTACTGCTCCAAATAAAGTTAAAAAAACTTTAGAGGTCGAATCAAGTTTAGTGTTCATAGATAAATCCTTGTGAAATAGAGAAATAGAATTTAGGCCTTTAAAGCAAAAACAAAGCAATTTGTATTAAGGATAAGTCCAGTGAAAATAAATGCTTGACCAATACCAATATGTCGTCCTTTTCTTATGATAAGGATTCCAAGAATTATAATCGCATTGGCGGCAATACATAAAACAGTTGTAAGTTCATTAAATCTAAGATGCATATAATTCACCTTAAGCTCTTCAGCTCGTATGTTGAAACTATCCGTATTTTCTTTTTACGAAAGAAACGTAAACATTAGTGAGAATATGGATTAATGAAAAAATTGTAAATAGTATCAAAAAAATGATACTTACGATTTTGTTTATTGAAAGTGTGGTTGTAAAAAAAATAAATGAAGCTTTAATTCCAACTGCACACATTAAACTTAAACAAATTAAAGAGGTATCAAATTCTTCAACTTCATCCTTAAAAAGAAAACTCAGTGATTGCAACAATAAAAGACTTGATACATATAAAGTAAGTGTAAAACTATCCATAGTATAACCTTTCTTATTTACAAGAATTTTTAATTGCAAATGCTTTAATTACTTGAGATCGTTCATTATATTTTTTTGCTAAAGCACCATATTCAGGAAAAGAAAACTTTTCACCTTTGTTATATAATGAGCTTAATATAGGGTCATTAACTGATTTAATAGTTGGAACTGCTAGGTCAAGCGCATTTTGATATGGTTGCATAGCTTTTTTAAACTGATGGGGCCAAGATATAAAACAAGCTGATAAACCTAGAAAAATTGAAACTGAAAAAACTGCTATATTACTGATTTTAACCTTAAAACTTAGTATCTTAAGAATTATCAGTGATATAACAGTTGTTATTAACATTATAGAAATACAAGACATTCCGATATCGATAGATGTATCATTTAATAAAGAAGTGTCTGGTACTGGTAGAGAAATTAGACAATTATTAACTAGGTCTAATGGTTGTTGTAATTTCATGATTTAACTCCATAAGCTTTTCAGCTCGAAACAGTGATTTATGCAAATTAATTAATTTGAAAAAAATATACTTGAGGAAGGGATGGTTGAATTATCATAAATGATATAACTAACATCCCTGCAAGGAATAGTATCATAGGATTATTAAATCTATGGATATAAAATATATGCCAGCTAAATAAAAGAGCAAGAGCAGTTAAATAGAAAAATGGACCCATTTATTCACCCTATCTTATTGGTTTAATTTAATTGATAAACCGATGCCGTTTATACTCAGAAATAGACCTATATAAAAAGTCATCTGACCTACATTCTGAACCCATAAATCGTTTTGATATTTTTTAGATTTGTACCAATACAAACCTATTAAAACAAGTAGTATACCTAATACCGTAATAATTGAGGTAATTAAACTAAATTTAAAACCCATTTACATCTCCTTAAGCTATTAAGCTCATAGATTTTTAATCTATTTAAAAATTGGTTATTTATTGCTTTTTCTATATTCGTTAACTAAGTATACTAAAATAACTACCGATGACATAGTAAAAATTAAGAATAATAATGATAGTTTTGAAAAAATTTCATTATCACTATTTCTAAAAACAACTTGATTCAGTAACTGCAAAATTAAAGTTAAAGCAAATATAATTATACCGAATTGTATTTTTTTACCTAATCTATTAACTTTCGAGGTATCATTGTTCATTAGTTACTCCTTATTATCATTAGCGATATTATAGGCTGCACCGACACATTCTCTTGCTTCTAAGATCTTTGATTCTTTTATTGTTTCTAATTCCATGTCTTTGAATCTTTTGTAAAAATGATCAATAAATAAAAATTCATAGTCAAAATATGATATAAATCCTCTTTCTATCATGATCTTTTCGAGCGGTTTTTTTAATGGGAGATTATATTTTTCTTTTAGATATGTTACCTTTTTATACATATCTTCGGTTATTTCTCTTTCAATAAGGGCAGAGCATCTTTCGTAATCTGAAAGTAATACTAAGTTAATATACATTGGTCTAGATAATTTAAATTCTTTTTCTTTTGAAGAATAAAAAACTTTTCTTAAAATTATTTCTGTTATTTTTTTATTTAAATAGTAATTAATAATGATCGATACAAGTCCGCTAATTGCTATCATAAATGCAGTATCAACATTATTAGATTTTTCATGACTAACTAAACCAACTAACCATAGGGAACCACCGATTAAAGCAATTATGGATAAAAATATGGCTATAATTGAGAAAGTATCCCATTTTTTCATGAGTCCTAGTTTGGATTTCTTAAGCAGATCGTCTTTTTGATAAACATCGAATATATCGATTACATCATGCATGTAGATATTTTCATGGATCATTTTTTGTACTCCATAAGCTTTTCAGCTCATTCATAAAGTTTTATGATGTTATATTGAATCAATATAATTTAATATGTATATTTGGTCAATATAACTCAGCAAGGTTGGCTAGGCCATTTTAGATGCTCAAAATTCTATTTTAACCATATATAATTCTGAGGTCTTTTTAACTATACCCAAAAAAGCCATATTGATAGTAAATATGGCAATTATAGTTACCCATGATATTTGTTTATAAATGTAGGAGTCTGATCTGTTGAATAACGTAGCTCGTATTTACATGCGTGTCAGTACAGAGAAACAAGATCTTGAGCGACAAGAGAAGGTGATAAATGATGCGCGAAATGCTGGTTATTATATTGCAGCAGTCTATAGGGAAAAAGCTTCAGGTATTACACCTGATCGTCCAGAACTTAATAGGATGATACATGACCTTCAAGCCGGTGAAGTAGTTATTGCAGAGCGAATTGACCGTATTAGTAGATTACCATTACCTGAAGCCGAGAAGTTAATTGTTGCAATTAAAGAAAAAGGTGCAAAACTTTCAATACCCGGTGTAATTGATTTATCTGAATTTTCAAAAGATGCTAGTGGAATTTCTAAAATTGTATTAGATCAAGTACAAGACATGTTGCTAAAAATTGCATTGCAAATGGCACATGAAGATTATTTGTTAATTAAAAAAAGAAGGGAAGAGGGAATTGAACTTCGAAAAAATAAAGGTCTTTACAATGGTAGAAAAGCTGACAAAAAACTTCACGATAAAATTGTAGAGTTAAGAAAGCAGAATATTAGTATTTCAAAAACGGCATTAATAGCAAATTGTAGTGTTTCTTTAGTTAAGCTAGTTTGGAAGAGATATAGCGAATCAAATTCATCTCAAGCTTTAAAGTAATTGTTGTTGCGGATCCGCAACAACAATTGTTTGAGACTTTTTCATTCTTGTTTAGAAATAAAAGCTTTTATAAATTTTGAATTGCTAATGAACAACATAAATGCAAATAAAGTTATTAGGCTAATATTAAAGTTATATAAGGGAATATTGTTCGTAATCACTTCAGGAGTTCGTGTAGCAACCATCCAAAAACTACCAGTTAAAAGAATTAAGAGATTTTGGAAAGGGGTGTCTGCAATTTTTTTTAATGAATTGAAAAAAAATTGCCCAACAAAAGTGAAGGTACACAGTAGGAGGGAGAGGTAAAAATTAACGGCAAGGGCTGTAAAAATAGATCCGATCTCTACGGCATTCATGTTTTTAAATAGCAATTTACCAAATACCATCCCAACAAAGTAACTCAGAATAAATATTCCTAAACTTAATAAAGCTACCAAATAGTGTCTAAATATATGTTTGACAATACTTTGCATCTTGCACTCCTTCTATTCTTATTGTTTAGAACAACACTTCATTGGGTGTCTTAACTTTTTCATTTTCAAATTTATTGCCACAGTCTTTACATTCCAGATCAATTTTTTTGAAAATCTTTGATGCTTCTGATTCCTTTAATTGAAAACATCCATTTTCAAAATGAATTGCATCTGCTGTTTGGTATCTAACGCTGCATATGAGATTCCGACTTTTACATTTAGGACATTTTACTTCGGAATTTAATTCTAATGGTTTTAACGGAGTATTGAGAGCTGCTTCAACAGTTGATAACTTAACATTCATAATTTTTGACTCATAACTATTAATGAGATTTAAAGAATTTATGCCTTTTTTTGCCATTTTTCTTAAGCTTGTATAAACAAAAAAACAACATTATGGCTTGGGGAGTGTTAAATATCGCTTATTTAACATCAGCAAGTGTATGCCTATTGTAACAAATATTGTAAAAATATATTAATGAAATCTATAACATACTGAAATTTATAGATAAAAACCAGCATTTTTATTTTTAAAAAATTGCAGCACTTTGATGTAATTTTTTAGTATGATAATAACATATTAATTCGTACATGATTGAAGCTATGCAAAGAGCTAAAACTTACAAAATACATAACTCAATTATAAAACTTTCAGCAATCGTATTTGGAGCTTGTGTTACATCAACAACATATGCTGTTTGTTGGGATGAAGCCGCAAGTATGTATGGTACGGATCCTATTTTATTAAAAGCAATTGGATGGAAAGAGAGTAGAGGCCATGTTGGTGCAGTTGGTTCTTTACTTAAAGATGGCAATAGAGCATTAGGACTAATGCAGATAAATACCATTCATTTACCAGCTTTAAGAAAACAAGGAATTACTCGTAATGATTTATTCGATCCTTGTACTTCTCAAAAAATTGCTTCATGGGTTCTTGCTGATTGTTTAAAAAAATTTGGTGAAGTCTGGAGAGCAGTAGGGTGTTACTACGGAGGACCTGCTTCTAAAGCATATACGGCAATGAATCAATATTCTGCCGATGTTAGAAGATACTTTGAAGGCTATAAAAGAAAAGCGGGCTTACCAGCAGTTTATACCCCATTACAACCTCAAAGTATAAAAGCTCAGTCAGTTAATTATAACGAAGATATTCCAAATTATTCTTCAGTGAATCAAACAATTAAGAAAACTTCAAATTTCCAAATAATTCGATTCTAACCACACGGAGTATGAAATGAATAGATTTTTTTTGCTTCTACTATGTTGCGGATCCGCAACCTTAGCAGTAGCAAAAGAACAAAAAAATGAAACAAAACAGCAGAGTATGAATGAACCTAACCCTATCACCCGATATGTGAATGTTCTTCAAAAGGGTGAAGGCAGAGAATCAAAATTTGTTCTATGTGATCCAGAAAATAAAAGTTGCGTTCAACAAGAGCGCAGTGAAAAGCATTTGGCAGTAGCCAAATAAATAACCCCATTTAAGGGGGCAAAACCTAAAACCTTAAGAGGAATAAAAATATGGAATTAGTTGTTCCAGCTCAAACACATCAAATTTACTTTGATATCAAAAAACTAAAACGTCCAGTAACAATCGCCTTGATGGTTGTCACAGCAATGCTTATTTGGATGACTTTATCAACCGCAGGTACTGGTACAGGTGTTGGTTCTACATTTAACACTTGGGCGACAACAGTGGAAGGCTGGATTAAAGGCCCATACGGGAAATTAGCAATTCTTGCGAGTTTATTATTCGCAATTGGTGCATTCGCTTGGACTCGTGATCTTCGCGTTATTGTAATTCCAGCAGTTGCTGCCGTTGTAGTTGGAATTATTGTGTCGTTAGTAACAGGTTCGTTTACAGCCGTTATCTAATAACTTTTTAGTGGGGTGGGTATGTCTTCAGGTGTAGAACTTTCTCATTATGTTCCAACGTACATCGATGCTAAATCAAAGTTCTTAATGTTCGATCAAGATGTTGCTTTAGCTTCATTTCTGATCTTCATTCTGGGTTTTGTTTTTGGTCATCCCTTCTTGGGATTCTTTGTGGGATTCGCAATAGCTTATTACTTCAATAAAGCTAAAGCAGGTCTACATCCTGATTATATGCTCCACCTAACTTACTGGGTGGCTAACTCACCGAAATTAAAGGAGTTGCCTGAATCAAACAATCGCCACTTTTTCGGATGACATTATGGATTCAGAAGTTGGAATAGCATCAAATGAAAGCCTTAATTCAAGAAATAGATCACAGACTTATGTGATCTTTTCTTTAATAGGCTTACTTACTTTATCAATAATTGCAAATATTGTACTTGCACGGAGTGGCAAAACAATAATTAAACCTTCGGATAATTCAGGCCCAACGTATATCTTAGGAAGTACTTCGGCAAATAAAGAATATTATTTAGATTTTTCAAACTATGTAATTAATTATCTATTCAATGTTACACCAATAAATGTATCCAAGAACTTTGAAAAAATTCTAGGCATTACATGTGAACCATCCTTCCCACAAATTCAAAAATATTTAAGTCAATCTGAAGCACAAATTAAACGTGAGGGCCTTACCAGTGTGTGGTCATCTTCAGGTGCTTTCACTTTTCAAGAAGCAGATAAGGCCATAACCATTGAAGGAACAAGGAAAACCTATTTGGCAGATCGTTTAGTCTCTGAAAAATCACAAAAGATTCAAACTAAATTTGTGATGAGTAAGGGAACGATATGTCTTTATTCATTAAATGAGGTGAAAGATGAAATTGCAACTCAGTAAAATTGCATTGTTTATATCTTCTATCTTCCTGACTACATCTACATTTGCGGCTCAACATATTACTAAAGCTGATCAAGAAACTGTTCAAGTAACTGTGTCGAATACAGAGCCAAATGTGCTTGTTGTTGATGGAAGACGAATTGTTAATTTAGTGCCATCAGATGTAACAGCTTTGGATACCTTGCCAGATAAAGAGCAAGGGACTCTCTATTTTAAAATATCTCCATATTTCCAGAATACACCTATAACTCTATTTGTTACTGATGATGAAGGAACCCGTTACAAGCTTGTATTGCAGCCACGTAGCGTTGGGGCCGAAGAGGTTGTATTAGTTCCGCCAAAACCAGGTGCGGGCACAAGCAAACGATCTCAATCCTATTTACAGCAAATAAAAGAATTGATGTATGTCATGGGAGATGATGCCGAAAATCCTCAAGAGACACTTGCCGTAGACGGGATATCCCGTTCGTTCGTAAAAGCAGAAATCCCTTTGTGGAAAGAGTCTAAATTTGTTTTGTTGCGTCGTTACGATACCGACGGTATGTATGGCGAAATGTATCAACTAACTAATTTAACAAATAAAACAATGAATTTGTTAGAGCAGGAATTTTATAGAAAAGGTGTAAGTGCTGTTTCTATTCAAAATTTAACACTAAGCCCTGGCAGATCGACATTTGTTTATGTTGTTAGAGAAAATAATTAGGAGATATAAATGAGTAACGATATCGATTTAGAAAATCCTAATGACAAACTCAAGAAAAAACAAATTAAATGGTTGGCCATATTAGGCACAATATTATTCATTATTGTTGCTATTTTCTTGTTTTCTGGAAGTCCACCAGAAGAAACGAATAAAACTCAAGCACCTGAAAATGCGGTAAATGTGGAAAAACCGGGTGATGCTGAAGAGCAAGATAAATGGAGACAAACGGCCGCAATTGATCAAGAAGCTCAAAAAAAGCAAATTGATGATTTAACTCAAACCGTTAACTCTCAAGTTGCTCAAAATGATGCGTTAAAGTCAGAACTATCAATAATGAACGAGCGTATTAGTCAAATTGCTAATCGTTCCGAATCAAGAGTGGTAGCACAACCAACAAATACAAATCCACCAAATCTTGGGGGAATAGCTGGTACATCTTCAGCTTATCCAAATAAACAAGGATTGCATGGACAAAGTATTCTATCAGATCCAAATGGAACTGGTATCGATCCTCAGACAGGCGAGCGAATACCTTTACCAAATAATATAGCTCCAGTTAAAACCTTTGGCATTATTGACATGAATAAGTCAATTGATGAACAAGGAAATACAACATCTACTTCAGTTAAAAGCCAACGACCTGAGAAAACAACATTTATCCCGGATGGGAGTTTTGTTCGTGTCGTAATGATTAATGGCGTAGATGCACCAACTGGTGGACAAGCACAGTCGGACCCAATTCCAGTTGTATTCCAAACAGTTGGGAAATTCGATATGCCAAATAATTATAAAATGAACATCAAAGGATGTCGTTTTGTAGGAGCCGCTTGGGGTGAATTATCGAGTGAACGTGTTAAAGCAACAATTCAAAGTGGTAACTGCATTATTAATGGTCAAACAGTACCAATTCAAATTAAAGGTCAAGTCGTTGGAGAAGACGGCAAAACTGGTATTCGTGGCCGTGTAGTAAGTAAACAAGGTCAAATTCTTGCTAAAGCTGCATTAGCATCCGCAATGGAGGCTATAGGTGGACTGTACGGTAGTACAGTTGGTACAGCAAGCCAATCGGCGCTAGGTACTGTTAGAACGATTTCAGGAAGTGAACTGAAGCAAGCCGCAGTAGGTGGTGCGATTTCAGGTGGAGCAGAAAAACTTTCTGATTTCTATATGCAACGGGCAAATGACTTATTTCCTGTTATTGAAGTTAGTGCAGGGCGAACTTTAGAGATTGTTGTTCAACAAGGTGGCACAGTAGCGAATCAATTTTTGATAACTAAAAGTGCAACTCCAATGAATCAACAAAAACGCATTTTAATGGATGACTAATATGAAAAAATTTTTATTAACTTTTGCCGTAGCAATTAGTTCCTATTCAATAGCATATGCAGATGTAGCAGAAGATATTAAGTCTAATATCCAAAAAAACTATCCGGCAACTACTGTTACTCAAGTGAATAAAACTCCTTTAACCGGCATATATGAAGTCGTAATGGGTAGAAATGTGGCATATACCGATAAAGATGGTAGATACTTCATTTTTGGAAATTTGTTTGATATGAAAACACAAACAGATTTAACAACGACTCCAACAAGTTCAAACATAGTTGAAGTTGGTTTCCCGAATGCTGATCGTTTAAAAGATGCAATTAAAACAGTTAAAGGCAATGGGAAAAGAAAGCTCGTAGTATTTAGCGATCCTGATTGCCCATATTGCCAACAATTAGAACGTAATTTGCAATCGATTGATAATGTAACGATTTATACATTCCTTTATCCGTTAGAGAGTATTCACCCAACTGCTAAAACAACAGCAGTATCAATTTGGTGTTCTAAGAATCCTGGTAAAGCATTTCAAGATTACATGATTGAAAATATTAAGCCTTCATCCAAAAATTGCGCTCACCCAATAGATCGTAATATTGAATTTGCATCAAGTATGAATATTCAAGGTACACCTTCATTAATATTTGAAGACGGTTCAATGGTGCCTGGAGCAGTGGGTGTTTCTGAACTAGAACGACTTCTCAATTCATCTCAGAAATCAAAATAAAGATAGCTAAAGATAGTGAGCCTCACGGCTTCAGGAGAGTCAATGAAATATTTAATTATTTGTCCATTCATTCTTTTACTTTCAGGATGCAGTGCTCTAGCAACGAGCCCTTATCAAGAAAAGTGTTTAACAGTCAATAACTCAAAAAATGTTAATCAAGTAATTTCTAAGCTTGAGGTACATCTTCGTCCACCTGTTAAGACAACTAAGAAGCCGAATGAAGAAACTAAATTCAATGAATCAATTTTGGCTTTCCAAAATGAAAAAGCCGTTGATTCACATACAGCATTGGAGAATTTATAAATGAAAAGAAAAGGTATTTTACTTTGCTTGGCAATCAATCTAAGTGGATGTGCAGCATTTAACGGAGGGTTCGACGGTTTAAATGGTCAAAGCTCATTTTCATGCAAAGCGCCAGATGGAATTTTGTGTGACTCAATGTCAGGTGTAATGGCGAATTTGAATGCAAACAATTTGCCGTCACAGCAGGTTAAACATGGCAATAGTAAAGAAGTAATTGCAAATACATATATGCAGCGTACACGTGCGACTAAAGATAATGCAATGCCAGTAGCTCCATACGCAGATGAACCATTACTACGCCAACCGAAAACTCTCAGAATTTGGGTAGCTCCGTGGGAATCTTCGGATAGAACTTTATTCGATCAACAATATTTCTATCTAGTAATCGACAATTGGAAGTGGATGATTGAACACAATTCTCGACGTCTACAAGATGCATACGCACCAATTGGAGCCCCAATTTCAAACTATTCAAGTCCAGCCATTACAGTTGCGGATCCGCAATCTACTAAAACAGGTTCAGATGGTCCTATACCAGTAAATGCTTCAGTTAATAGCCAGCCAAATAGTAAAGAAATTTTGAATGGAATAAATACTGAAATAAAAGACTTGAATGTCGATATCTCTAAGTTTACTAGACAGTGAGATTAACTTATGACTGGAAATAACAAACTAATCAATTTTAGAGCCATGCTCGCAAACTGGTTTAAGGTCCACGTATTAGGTGATGATCCGACAGGTAAAAAATTCTCAACTGTAGATTTAACGAATAAGATTCTTGAAAGCTACGGCATGTATCAGATATTTAAATACAACATGTTTAATGTGAAAAGAAGTCTTTATTATAATGATGGCCCTTCCGTAAGCTTTGCTCTAGAAATCATACCGCAGACAGGATCAAATGAGGACTTCGTTTCTCGCATAGTATCTATTATTTCAAGTTTCCCTGCGGAAACAGGTATTCAGATATTAAACTTCGGTAATACAATTTTTGAAGATGATCTTCAAGAGTACTTGGATTTACGTGTTGCGGAATATCAGAATGGTAAAGTGTCTGATTTCGCAATAGAATTTGCAAAGAATCGAATCAAACATATCCAGTCTCGTAAAGGACGGCCACAGTTCGGAAGAGACTCATATTACGTTATTAAAAAACCAAAAATTATTCTATCAGTTACACGTTCGGGTAGTTATAAAGACCCACAACTAATTAAGCAAATGGAAGAGTTGTTGCATCAGACAAGTGCTCAACTACAACAAGCTAAATTACCTAATATTGTTTTAACACCAATGTTACTGCTTAAAATAATTAAGCCAATGCTTGACCCTGAGAGTTTATTTAGAACCGTTCCACCAGAACATGAATTCCAAGTTTCTCGCTCATACTACAGTGAAGATTATAATCGTCTAGAATCAATAAAAAGTCAGTTAACACCACGTGGTCATTCAGCAACAGTTGGTGTGTCTGAAATAGTATTTGGTCAACCTATAATTGATAAAACTAAGGGAACTAATAGATCAGTAAGAGTCTATGATTCTGAATGGATTGAAGAAGATGACGATGAAGATCTAGAAGAAGACAATCGAATTGCATTTCGTGGTTTTGGAGTTATGAGGTATCCAAAATTCAAACATCTTTATGAAATGGGAAATGTAATTGGCGATTTTTTTGAAAATTCCCTTCAGTATCCATGCCCTTACATAATTTCGATGGGTATTCATATCTTAGATAAAACATCTTCTGAAACCAAAGCAAGAATAAAGCAAGCTCGTTCAACACAGAATGCTGAAAGTAAAATGGCAAAATGGCAGCCTGAGTATGCTGAAATTGCTAGAGAT
The DNA here is from genome assembly GCF_003940475.1 of Acinetobacter sp. FDAARGOS_559. Classification (NCBI taxonomy): domain Bacteria; kingdom Pseudomonadati; phylum Pseudomonadota; class Gammaproteobacteria; order Moraxellales; family Moraxellaceae; genus Acinetobacter; species Acinetobacter sp. FDAARGOS_559. The sequence goes on along the minus strand of NZ_RKJG01000002.1, from coordinate 12,553 downwards.
TGGAATGCGATCACATATCACCTACATAAAGGTGGAGGGATGTGCGAGCTCTATCATACAATCGGGATATTCGCTCCAAGATCACAACTAGATAGTTATTCTGCAAACGTTGACAATTTATGGAAGTCAAACGGCTTTAGCGTAATGCCGTTATCTTGCTTACAACTGCCACTTCTTTATTCATCAATGCCTATGATTTTGACAAAAAAGGCAAGAGATGATTTGAAGAAATTAAAGCTGATTACGACTAAAACAACTATTAATGCCGTAGATATGATGCCAATTTTGTCAGAATGGCAAGGTTTCGGTAAACCGGTAATTATGGTATTTGGCCGCAGAGGAACACCTTGTTTTTTTGATTTATTTTCAAATAAACAGGGGAACTATAATTTTTATATTTGTGGTACGTCAGGCGCTGGTAAATCTGTTTTCTCTCTTGAAATTTTGGCAGCTTACAAAAGCTTGGGCTTCAAAATATATATTATTGACGTAGGACGCTCATTTAAAAACTTCGTAGCGCTCGGTAAAGGACAAGCAATTGATTTCGCAAAGCGCGAAAAGATTTGTATGAATCCTTTCACATGGCTAGAGGTAATTGAAGATGAGGAACTTTCGGAAAAAGAAGGAACCTTAAATACATTTGCCCAAGAGATGAAAATGCTCTTGCCTATGTATGCAAAAATGGCTTCACCATCCAAACCATTAGACGATTACGATAAAGCTCTCCTTTCAAGAGCTATTAGAGAGACATGGTTAAAATTCCGCAATAACAATGGCGTAGACCAAATCTCTGACTTCTTGAAAGAAATTAGAGATCAAAACGGAAATATTGATGCACGAGGTTGGGCTCTTGGTACTCAGTTAGAAAATTTCAAAACAAACGGGATGTATGGAAGTTACTTTAATGGTAAAGCCAACATCGATATGAATAACGAGATGATATATCTCGAACTGGAAGAACTAAAAGACTCACCTGAATTAAAAACGGTTGTGCTTTTCGGTGTTATGAACCGAATCATGCGAGATATGTATTTATCGCGATCTCAAGGGAAAATCGTGTTTGTAGATGAAGCATGGCAACTACTTGATGATACAGAAGAAACAGCAGCTTTTATTGAAGAAGGTTATCGTAGAGCACGTAAATACTTTGGTTCATTTGGCATGGGTACTCAAGGTATTGATGACGCATTTGCGAATGATGCTGCTAGAGCTGCATATAATTCTTCAGACTGGAAATTCTTCTTACGCCAAGATGAACAAAGCTTTGAAAAGTTACTTCAAGAGAAAAAAGCGAACTTTTCTGAAGCTGTCATTAAACAAATTAAGTCAATTGAAAGTATCCACGGTTGGTATTCAGAAATTATGGTTACTTCACCAAACGGTCAGCACATCGTAAGACATGTTGCGGATCCGTTTTCTTTAGCTATGGCATCAACAAACAAAGACGACTACAACTTCATTGAAGAATGCACGAATAAAGGCATGAGTATGACAGAAGCAACATACGCTTTAATGCGTAAAAAAGAGGCTGAAGAAGTATGAAACTTTCAACTATGCAAAAAATGACTCAAGGTTTAGTTTTAACAATCATCGTAATAGTTATTGCGGGAGCTATGGATTATTACAATGATATGAAACGTCCAAAGATAGCTACGATCGATATTCTGACACTGGTAAAAGAACATGAGAAAAAGCTAACAGACTTGTTATATCAAGGCGTTAAAAATCTTGATTCAGCAAATGTTGATTTAGCTCAACAATCAAAAATAGCAGATATCGAAAATCAAAAATTTACTAAGCAACTTAATAGTGCAGTTCAAAAAATCAGTGATGAATGCAAATGTATTTTGGTTAATAAAGCAGCGCTTTTAAGTGATACTAATCGTGTAAAAGATTACACACAACAGGTTAGAGAAACAATCTATCAAAAATAATTAGACAGATTTTTTGATTAAGGAGCCTGACGGCTTAGGGTGTATTCATGAATAATGAAGTTAAAAGGTTTAAGGTTGTAAACGTCTTACTAGTGACATTTGTTTTGATGTTGATTGTCAGTGTAGGGCTAATGTTATGCCAAAAATGGTTTATCTATACGGTCAATCACACAACAAGCTTGAGTGGGAAAGTATATGTAATTAAAAAAGGTGAGCCTGTACAAAAGGGTGATTTAGTTGGTTTTTTATGGCAAGGCCAGATCAAATATCCTAAAGACGTTATTTTTGTAAAAATTGTATCAGGTGTTGAAGGTGATCGTATCGTTGTTAAAGATCGAGACGTCTTTATAAATGATAAATACATTGGTAGAGCAAAAAAACAAAGTGCAGATGGAAAGCTTCAGCTCGAAGTTATCTCATCACAAGTAATTCCTAAAAATGAAATATTTGTAAGCACTCCTCATAAAGACTCGCTTGATAGTCGTTACGCAAAGGTCGGAACAATTAACAAGCAATATATTTTGGGGAAAGCTTATGAAATTTTCTAAATATCTTTTTTTATTACCAATTTTAGCGATTTCATTTAACTCTAATTCCAAAGATTTAGGGGTTAATGGAGCTGTATATAAAATTCAAGAGCCGGATGCATTAGAGCAAATTTATACGAAATTAAAGGCTCTTGAGAAAACCGGTGAGTTAAAGCGGAAACAGCAAGAAGCTGTTTCACGTGCCATGAACTCTGCTAAAAACCCAAAACCAGTTGAAAATATTTCTACTGTTACAGTAAAGAAGGTCAGGTTATTTGACCCAACCATGCACTTATCTAATGACATAAAAACTGATGAAGGGGTTGTGGTTGCTAGAGCAGGAACAAGTGTAAATCCATTGGATACCGTGACCATGACTAAAACACTAGTTCTTTTTAAAGGCTCAGATCCAGAACAAGTACAAGCGGTAAAAAAATTAACTGAATTGTATAAAAATCGAATTACTCCAATTTTAGTAGATGGCTCTTGGTTCGATTTGACTAGAGCTTGGAAACGTCAAGTCTACTTTGACCAGTACGGTTATATCTCAAAGCGATTACAAATTACATCTGTACCATCGATTGTTAGACAAAATGGAAAAATGCTTGAGATTAGTGAAGTCCCAGCTAAGGAGTTAGTGAAATGAAGAAATTTTTTACTATTTTATTCCTTTTAATTTTCACTAATTTAAGCTTCGCCGCTGACTCTGGATCAAATAATAATGGATCTAAAAGCTTACGTTGCCCAGGCGAATTTGCTAATCCAATTAGCGATATCTGTTGGTCTTGCATTTTTCCTATCAGCATGGGAGGAATGCCATTGTGGAAAGGTGGACAAGAAGATAATAGTAATCCATCGCAATTGTTCTGTAGTTGTGCGATCCCAAGAATCTATCTAGGAATTCAAACAGGTTTTTGGGAGCCAGTAAGACGAGTAGATGTAACTCGTACTCCTTATTGTATGGTTTCATTAGGAACTGAATTGGACGTAGGTGTAGAAGCACCGGAAGGTGAAGTACGTTTGCATGATGACAACAATAGGCACTCATTTTATCAAGCGCACTGGTATACAGATCCAATCATGATGTGGTTAGAAGTGATCTATGAGCATCCATGTACTGAAACTGGATACTTTGATATCGGATATATGACTGAGTTGGATCCGATGTGGAATGATGATGAGTTGTCTGCAATTTTATCTCCAGAAGCAGCCTTATTCACAAACCCACTTACACAAGCTGCATGTGCAGGGGATTGCGTATTAGCATCAGCAGGTTTTGGTTCAAATGGTCTGTTCTGGTGTGCTGGATGTAATGGTTCAATTTATCCATTAAATGGGAACGTTGGCGCACATGTTAGTCATATTCAAGCTTCATCACTAATTGCACAACGATTAGCAGCAAAAATGCATCGTCAGTTCCTAACTTGGGGAACCAATGGAGAAGCTGGATTGTGTGGCGTTTATCCGCAACCAATTATGGATAAAACAGCATATAAATATCAGATGCTCTATCCAGTGGCACAAACTAAAAAAATTAATGGTAAATGCTGTCAGCCATTCGGCAGAACGACAAGTGTATGGGGTGCCGGGAAATCATGGCCGGTAACTGGCGAACATTTCTCATATGAATTATTCAGAAAGAAAAATTGCTGTTTGGGCCCTATTTCACCGTTCTATGTGTATTAAAAGGAGTAACTAGAATGAAAAAATTAATCCTAGCATCAATTTGTTTGTTGTCTTGCAATGTACACAGTGCAGATTTTCCTAGCGAACAAGAAATTAAAAAGGAAATGGATAAAGTAAAAAATCAGACTTTCAAAAAGTCTGATTGGGAAATGGCTCAAGAAAAAGCAAGAAAGCAAATTGAAATTTTTAAAAGTGTTGAGGCACGTCCTAACAACTTTCCAAATATTAATGTTCAAAAACCAAATGGTATAAATCTTGATGACATTGCAGCAAGATATAAACGTAAAGCAGAAAATAAGAAAAATGTTGATGGTATTTTAGCTTTTGCAAGCTTATCTATGCCCAAAGATGCTTTAAACAAACTAGTGACAGATGTTACTAAGGCTGGTGGCGTAGTTGTCTTTAGAGGTTTTAAAGACGGTAACTACATGGAAATGGCGAAAGCCATATCCCAGATAGGCGTTAAATCAGCCAATATTCAAATTAACCCTAACGCGTTTAAACAATACCGGGTTGATTCAGTACCGGCTATAGTTTTAGTAAAACCACGGGCAGAAGAAAATCTAGATGAAGAAGGCTGTGTATTACCCGAAAATCATAGCAAAATTACGGGTGATATAAGTCTTGAATATGCCTTAGAACAAATGGAGAAAAAAGAAACGGCTGAATTGAGTCAGATCGCAAAGAGATATCTGACCTTTTTAAAAGGAGCTAATCAATGATTAAGAAACATCATGTATTAGCAACAATATTGAGTTTTGCATGTATGTCAAGCGTCATACATGCAAAAACAGCAGAAGAGGAAGGGAGAGATTTTGGCCAAAATTCTATTGAGTCCACATCCTCTTTAGTAAATTCTCAAAATGGTCAGAATACAGTACCAAATTTTTCAACTAACGCACCTGAATCCGCCTATTATCAAAATGGAATGGGAAACGTTAATAGTATTGGAAACCAGAAAGTTACGAACTGCCAAAACCAAAATATGAGTGGAAGCAATCAACTTAACTTGGAATGTGAGGCTATTAATTTAGTTAATAAGAGTGCTACATCTAGACCAATTTATGAAATTGATCCAAAAAAAGATCCCCTAGTAAAAGACTCTAAGGAAACTATAAAGGTATCTGGTGAAAGTGCTACACAAGCAAGCATTGAAGGTTCTACAAATCAGTTTTGTTTCAATAAAGAATTCGATGTTAAACCAGTTTTTGAAAATAAACAGTGCTCAGTATTTTCAACTAGTTCTACAGAAAGCTGCATAAACAAAATTCTCTTTACTGATTGTATTTCTCCAATAAAAGACATGATTTGTGGAGAAGATGGAAGCGGAATTGATCATACTACTTTAAAAGTGACTAAACCATTTCATAATTCAACAATCACAATGGAAAATGGCTTTTTAAAAATTGGCCTATTTGGAACTGATGGTTCTAAAGGAGTACATACTGCCGAATATAGTTTTGAAGTTAAGAATCTGGAATCTTTGGCTGAATTTCGCCTCACTGATTTTATGAATAACGACGGTTCAAGACTTTATATCAATGGTAAAGAAGCATGGAGTTTTAATTGGGGGGGCGCTCATTGTTGCTCAGGAACAACGAATGTGGATCTAAAACCATTCATCAAAGAAGGCATTAATACAGTTAGACTTGAAAACTGGAATGCACGCACAGATTGGTGGACAAGTGTAAATATTAAAACAAGAATTGCGTGCGCATGTAAAAAACAAAAGGTTAATGGTTGTTATGATAAATACAACCCGACTATTAAACCATGCAAAGAGATAAAATCAGAATGCAAAAAAACAATTGATGGCGAATGTGTTTATGAAGAAAAACAATTCATGTGTGCGGAAAAAACTAATGTGTCTGATTGTCAAAACTTAATAGATGCTGGTTGTTCTCAAATTAAAAGTGTTTGTTCATCCAAAGACTCAGCAGGTAATTGCTTAACTTATAGTCAAACATATCAATGCAAAACTTCAGAAGCACGAAAAGAAAATCGAAGAGTATGTGTAGAGGCTAAATGTACTGACGGTAAATGCTATCAAGAATCTTCAGAACCGGATAAAGATTTTGGTCAAGCAATTGCAATGATGGAAGCTACGCGAGAAGCGGGCGTGTATGGCGAAAAAGATTCAACAGGTTCGTTGAGAGTATTCAATGGAGAAGGGGGAACATGTACTGTAAAGCTATTAGCTGGTCATAACATCATGAGCTGTTGTAAAGAAATAAAAGTTGACGTTTCTAAAGCTTCAAACAATGCAACTGGAAGTAAGCAAACTCAAGCTATGGGTAATAACCCGGAACAAGCAGCTCAGCAAACAGAAGGCTCAACTTATCAATATGATGATTTATATAACGATGATTCAATGATGAAAAACCTTCAGGGAGATCTGACTGGTGGATGGCTTCAATGTAACGAAGAAGAACGGGACTTGGCCGTAAAACGTGGCGGTAGTTTATGTACTCATGCGCGGACATGGTGCTCATCAAAAACTATTTTTGGTTGTACTGAAGAGAGTCGTTCCTATTGCTGTTTCAAAAGTATCTTGGCAAAGATAATTAACCGAGAGGGCAGAAAACAGCTTGGTCTTTCATTAGAAACTTGTGAAGGAATTACTGTTGAGCAATTGCAAAAATTAGATTTCTCTAAAATTGATATGACTGAATTTCAAAACTCAGTAGTGCCAAAAAACGTTGATTTGGGAGATAAAGCAGAAAAGATTAGAGAACGGGTAAATAAGCAAGCCGTCGGAGGTTACTACAGTGAATAAATTAATCTTAGCTTCAATGGTTGTATTTAGTGGGCTAACTCAGCTAACAAAAGCCAATAATGTATTGGATTATGACTCTGTTTGGAATTGTGATCGAACTAAAGTCAACTGGTATTGTAATAAGCCAAAAGAAGAAACGCCGGTTCAGGAAGTAAAAAAGGAAACTCCTAAACAAGCTCCTTTATTTGATCCTATTACTGATTTAAATAAATTAAAGACTGCGACTGAACTTCGAGCTGAGTTAAAAAAACGAGAAGATATAGCAGTCATGTATCCGACAGAACAGAACATCAAAAATTATCTTGATGCATGGCATCTTGTACAAAACAAAGCAACTGTATTTACAGACCAATGGAGACGAGTAGTTTATCAGAATCCAGACTATGATTATTCATTAAGAAACCCATCTAATAATGCAGCGATTAAAGTTCAAGCACAGGCAAAGCAAACGCAAATTGATGGATATCTTAAGAACTTAAGTAAAGAACAAGGATTGATATTCTTCTTCAGATCAGACTGTCCGTACTGTCATCAAATGGCTCCAATACTTAAACAATTATCACAAATGTATGGTTTTGAAGTGCTTGGCGTTAGTGTTGATGGAGCTGGATTACCTGACTTTCCAAATCCTGTAGATGGCCGTGCAGTGGTACAAAAATGGGGTATTGAAAAAGTACCCGCTACCTTTATTGCATCTAAAAAAACTAAAGATCACGCACCGATTGGATTTGGTGTAATGTCTTTAAATGAAGTCATAGAAAGAATTTGGGTACTTACAAATACCCAACCAGGTCAAGATTTTTAAACTTAATTAATTAGAGCCGAAGGGCTTATGGTGTCTCTATGAAAGCAAAATTAATAGTAATTTCCTTATCTTTGATTTGTTCTGGCCCTATGTTCGCTGGCTCAAACTCAATGCAAGATGTTTTTTTGAAGATTAATAGTGAAAGAGAAACAGCTCATTCACTTCAGAAAAATAGATTAATCAAAGTTGAATCTGGCCGTTTTTGTAATGAACATAAAGAATTAACGTCTAGTAAAACTAAGATTGCGGATCCGCAACATTTACATTCTAGTTCATTAAACGAAAGGAGCAGAAAACTTAAAAAACCAGAATTAAGTGGTACTAAAACCTCTGATGAGAATTGCGATAAACCAATTCAAGTATCTTAATAATAAAGGAGCCTCACGGCTTAAGGTGATGTTATGAAAATTAAAGCATTAATTATAGGTGTTCTATTTGGTATTACGGTTTCTGCAAATGCCGATCCAGCCTCAATGCAAGAAGTTTTTGACCAAATAAATGCGCGTGGAAATGTTACTCAGCCAACCGCAATCCAGGGCCAGACTATGAATTATATGACAGGTGGGAGTTTGTTTATGCGAACTCCCAACACCACATATAATCTAGCTGCTATTACCCCTCCTTCAGCTAATGCTGGTTGTGGCGGCATTGACTTGTATATGGGTGGCTTCAGCTTTGTAAATAAAGAACAATTTGTAGCCATGCTAAAAAATATCGGCTCAAATGCATTGGGATATGGCTTTAAATTAGCTTTACAAAATTTATGTCCGACTTGCGATAACGTTCTGCAAGCTCTTCAATCTGCCTCTCAACAAATTAATAGAATGAACATTGATTCGTGTGAGGCAGCGAAAGGGATTGTTAATGCAGCAACTTCTACTGTTGCATTGCGTGGACGCGAACAATCTTCAATGAATTTTGGAACAATAAAAAATATCTTCAGTGATATGACAGAAGCATGGACCAAGAATAAGGGAAATTCACAACAAACAAATCAAACTTTAGATAATTTATCTAATCAAGATCCAAATATGAAAAATCATATACCGGATGGTAACTTGACTTGGAAAGCATTATCAAAAATTTCAGCATTACCTACAGACCAAAAATACTTAATCATGGCAATGGTGGGTACAGTAGTTATAACTGAAGATCCAACCAATGGAACGCCTAAAATAGTCGCTTATCCGCGAAGAATCGATAATATTTCTACACTCATTGGTACTAGTGCAAGTTCACAAGCACAATTTCCAGTTTGGCGTTGTGTCGATGGTACACGTGAAGATGAATGTACATCTCTTGTTCAAGACAACTTAACAACTAATGAAACATTCTATTCGCTAGTAGATGAAAAGATGAGATTACTAGCGGATGCTATTTCGCAACGTCGCCCAATTACTGATGCTGGTGGAATCATTCAATTCATCAATTTAACAGATATTCCGATCTATAAAATCATAGCACTGAATACTCGATATGGTGGTGATAGTACTGCTGCAATGATGGCCTTAGACCAGTACAAAGAACTGATAGCAGCGAAATATGCTCTTGCTTACTTTGAAATAACTTCAAAGATGGTTGAAGCTGCTTTAGGCAATATTATTGCTGGAACGGCTGATGCTGTAACTGCTCAAGAAGTTACTAAGATTAGAGAAACCTTAGATAAAACAAGAGCAGACTTGAACCAAAGCACGCAAGTTGCTTACGCACGTTCCAATGTCTCATTTAATATCGCCCAGGAAGTTCAGCATATGGAGCGAACTTTACATTCAAATTTAGCTCCAGCTTTAAGACAGTCAATTGTCTTCGCTAACACATTAGATAAATAAGTAGGGATAATAATTATGGACTTTACAATTGAAACGTACTGGAACGTTGAAAGTACCTACTTAATCCTTAATGCTGTTGCATCTCTCATGGGAAGTAGCGACTGGGTAGGGGCTTTAAAATTCATCTTTTTAACTGCGATCATGGCTTCGCTTTTTGTATTTGCTTTAGATAGAGATTTAGGAAAGTTTGTTAGAAATTTTGGTTGGGCTTACTTTATTGTAGTAATCATTATGGCGCCGGTTAGTTCAGTGGCCGTAGTTGATAAACTTAAGCAAGAGCCACCAAAAATTGTGGGTAATGTTCCCTGGCTGTTAGCAATGGGAGCATTCACAACAAATTTCACAACGGGATGGATAACTAAAGAATATGAAACACTTACTTCCGTACCTAGCAGCCTAAGTTTAACAGGAACTGGTGATATGGGCTTTGGTCAAGCCCTAATAAGAAACACAAATAAAATGAGTATCACTAGTCCTAGTTTGCGTGCTGATATTATGCAATATATCAAAGAATGTTCAATTTACGACATGCAAGATGGGGTATTGAATGCTGAAGATTTGATGCAGAAAACAGATAGTTGGAACAAGCTATTTTCCAATACAAATCCAGCGCGATTTGTAACTCTGGGTATTTTGAAAGGTGCACCTGAAACCGTCACATGTGTCGAAGGAGCAACAAGATTAAAGCAACAAGTTAACGATGGTATTGCAGCAGCAATGCGCTATTACGGAAAAAATGCATTTATAGATTTTAATGAAGCGACTGCTTTATCTATGTATACAAATGCTGTTGGAACAAGTTATAGCTGGATACTTGGAGCTAATCAAAGTGCTTCTGATGCTGTTAAACAAAGTATGTTTAATAACATTATGAAAGATGCAAATACTGAATTACCGGCACTTATTAATGATCAAACTCGTATACAAGAATTAATGGCATCGGCAGGTGCAGCAGCAGCTTCAGAACAAATGAAAGGTGCAGCCGCAGTTTTATCAAAATTAGCATTTGAAGTCATTCCGATAGTGAGAAATTGGCTAGAAGTTGTTCTATATGCAACATTCCCAATAGCGGTCATGTTAATAGTTTTAAAACCGAGTACGGCAGTAAATATTTTATCCGGTTACTTTACAAGCTTTTTAACGCTTGGCCTTTTTCCTCTAATTTTCGCATTAATTAATCATGCTTCAATGCTATATCTAAGACGGAAAGCAGAAGCTCTAGATTTTAGTGAGGGCATTCCCTTTACTAAAATGGGGGTATTAGACTCCACAGTCGTTGATATTCAAACTGTTATTGGATTATTTGTAATTCTAACTATACCTCTAGCTGCATGGATAGCACGAGGATTTTATGGTGATATAGCTGCAATTGGAAATCAAATAGTTGGGCGCTTTACCTCAGCAGGTTCGTCGATCGGCAGTTCAATGGCAATGGGTAATATGACATTGGGTGAAACTAATATTGATTCATCTTCAGTCAACAACACTTCAATGAACAAATATGATAGCAATCTTTCACAAAGCCGAGGTTTAACAACTTTAACAAATGAGTATGGAACTAGCCATACACTAACCCCATCTGGAGTTATGAATACTCAAAAGCTTGAAGATACAACAGCGCAATCTCTTCATACAGGCCAATCAATAAGCAGAAGCAACGAAAACCGATATGGACAGAGTACAGATTCTGTATATGGCGTTGGTGCGACATATGACACAGCAACTGGTTCAACGAATACAAACTCATATAACAGATCTGAAACATATGGCTTAACGGATGAGAGGGGTGTATCTAATTCTTCAGTAACAGGAGTTGGAAATTCGAAAGGGTATACGACTGGAACGAACCAAAACGAATCAGATACTACACATACGGGTGTTTCATTAAGTAAGACAGATTATACGGCCATGTCTGCCGGAGCAAACGGAAATTTAGGCTTAGGTGGTGGTGCCGGAAGTGGTGGTGGAGGCTCTGAAGAAAAACGTGTTGCTGGCTCTCCAACTAATCCGGGGAATGTTCAACCTGAATCTAAAGGTGAAGGTGGTAAAGGTGGTAAAGGTGGTAAAGCTGGAGTTGGTATTCAAGCTGGTGTTGGAGTCTATGCACAAGGTCAGAAAGGTATTAACTGGAGTGGTACACAAGATGAAGGTCAAAACAGAACTTCAGCAGTTGATGAGTATCGCGGTGTATCTACCGGAGTTAATTATCGTAATGATCTAGAACATAACAAACATGAAAGTCAAAATGAAACTCACACCTCATCAAATGGTCATGAACGTTCGGCCAGCCTTTATGAAAATAATAGTTATGCAGAAAATAGAAATGCACAATTAAGTTCAAGAAATGAAGAAGCACGTAGTACTTCTTTTGCAAGCTCTCATTCAATGGAAAGTGGTTATAACTATGCACAAGATCCTAAGTTTAAAAAAGAAGTTGCTCAACATTTTGGCCTAGACCAGGTTCAATTTAGTAATTTAAGTCCGCAGCAACAAACCCAATACATGCAAGATTATTTAGCTAATGAAACTGCACGAATTAAAGAGACTCCAAGCACATATGCTGACGGAAAGCCAATTGAATTTAATTTGCCAAGTGACTTTAGATCAAATAAAGGCAATGTGGGAAGCCGAAGTGGGATCAGTGCGGATTTTGCTGAAAATTCTAGCAATATTGGTACTGGAATTAAACAAGTGTCAGTGAATACGGGGCCATCTTCAGCAATTAGTGGTGTGAAAAATAGTCTGGATGATATTGAAGGTAATATGTCAGTTATTCAGCAGAATCAACATAATAAAACTGAGCACACAAAAGATAGAAACTTTGAGCTTGAAGAAAAAGTAGGAGAATGGAAACGTAAAGATATTAAGGACACGATTGATTTTGATCCTATTGGTCATGCGAAAGAAGCATTTACCGAGTTGAAAGAAAAGGTTATGCCAAAAAATGAAACCCATATAAACAGTAATGGTGCTTCATTTGGCCAGTGGAACAGAAG
>NZ_RKJG01000001.1:0-5677 GCF_003940475.1 Acinetobacter sp. FDAARGOS_559 | reverse complement strand
TTATCATTTTGAGTCTTGATCTAAACACTGTTTATTGTGAAAATAGAGTTCAGGTACAAGCCTTTGTGTGAAATCTGCACGAGTTGGTAGCTCTGCTGATCTTCGTTACTTGATGTTCCACCATCAAATAACTGCGTACCGCTGAATATAAAGCGAAAGCCCATTGAGTTGCAAGATTCAATGGGCTTTTTCTTTGATCAATCAGATATTAAGACAAAAAAGAGAGGTCATATCTAATCATGACTAAATCCCTAATCAAGCACGTTTCAATGCCATAATATGGCGAACCATATCGTTAATATGTTGTTTTGTTTCATTATCTTGTGAACTTAACCATGCAACTACATCAGCATCAAAAGCCTGTGCTTGAGCTATGGTATGGCGTTCCTGTAATTTCTTCACAAAGCTAGGTTTAACCAATGGCGCATTGGTAGGGTCAAAATTTTTATAGCGTTCTAGTTCATTTTGCATTGCTGTACCTCCGCTTTTGGTGATGTGATGGTTCAAATGCAGTGATTATTCTCGCAACATCTCCACGTTCAACCCAAACCACTGTTAATAGTCTACCACGATTGCTTAAACCGACTGATATTAGTCGTTGTTCATCATAGTGTCCTACATCCTCAAAAGAGATCAATGCAGGATCAAGGAAAATACTACAGACCTCCTCGAACGTGATTTCTCGCCCTCGATAGACTAAATCCATTTTTTGGTCATGCCATTCAAATAACAAGCCGTAATATTCAATTAATGGCATGATTACCTCTTTTCCTCTCGTGAAATAAAAAATATGCCTATTATTTTGGGTCTATGACACAAAAATCTCCATTTTTTCCATATCCGCACTGCTTTTTCATCACACGAACACACGGTTTAGATTCCTCTCCAACAGTACAGCTTCCAATATCAAACTGGATACCTTGCTGTCTTAAGCTCTCGATCTGAGGGATATTTTCTAAAGGTTTGATATAAACACTGAATAACCAAATGATGCCAAGCATCAGAATAGCGAAAATGCCTAAAATAATGGTGATGATTTTCCATGAAAATTGATCACTAGTTGATTCAATCGAGTTTTTTAAATGTCCAAGTGCCTTAGCGGTCTTGATAAGCTCTGCTGTACCCTCCTGTAAGCCCGTATTTAGCGATTTTGATACAGTGCTATGGGTTTGCTCTGCGATGACCTTCTGAATGTGTTCTTTCGTGATTTGAAGCTCTTTAACGGCCTGATTGACTAGGTTCTGCTGTTGTTCTGCAACTGCCATCAGTGCATATAACTTTTTTTCATCAGGTGTCATCGGCTCATCCCTCTAAACTTCATTGTTTTCTGTTGCTCTCGTTCTAATTTCTGCTGTTCTTTGTACTGCTGTAAGGCAAGCTGTTTAAAGCTGGCAAAATCAGCCTTAAAACTCTCAATGCCCTGTTTAATTTCTTTGTCTGAGATAGGGCTGTTTTTGAGGTCTTTCAGGTCGTTTTTAGGGTCGCCTAAATCTAGTCGCTCAAGCTCTTTATAGGCTGTACGTGACTGTTGCAAGGCTTCCCTGATTTCAGGGTCTTTGGCTTGGCTTGGTAAGAGTTTCTTTTCAGGGTCTTTCTCTATGCCTTGCTCTTTGTAGCTTCGCATATCAATACGGCTGTCAATTTGGTGTTTTTCCAAATGGCTATTGCATAAATCCGCCCACCTTTGGCGTAGGTCTTTAATATCAGTTTTTCGTTCCTGGTAACTCTTGCCTGTATTGTCTTTTTTAGCTCCGCCACGTTCAGGATTCTTGCTGTTATAGCGTTTGAAATATTGCTCTGGATCTCGTTCGATTCCATCTTGCAGACGTTCATTAAACATGAGGTGGATGTGGGGCTGATCGTTGCCGTCCATTGCTTTAGGGTTATGAATTGCAAACTGATACGGATATTTTGAGCCAATTTCAGACTGAATAAAGTCTTCAACCAGTTCTAGGCGTTGCTCAGCATTCATCTCTCTAGGCAGGGCAATTTCATATTCTCGATAGGTACTGCCATTTTTACGCTCGTAAAGGTCGGCTGCTTGCCAAAAGGTAATCGGATTATGTTCAGCCCATTTCGGCATATTTCCATAGTCACTATGTTCAAGGTCGGATTGTTCCTGTTTCAGCTTTTTTTCTTCGTCCCGATCAATATATTCGGCATGCGGTGCTGCCTTACCTGCCTTACCAACTTTCACACTTAAACGAGCTATCGCCATTAGGTTTTTTCCTGTGCCTTTTTTCGGTCTAGTTCTTTCTTAAATGTTCTTTGATCGAGTATCGAAGCCCACATCATAATGATGATAATTAGCGGTGCTGCGATCACGCCAAAACTAATATCTTTGATTTTTCCCAATACCTGTTTTAGTTGCATGCTGTTGCTCCTAGCTTTGGTACTTCTTTTTTTCATTCAATTTTCAATTGAACGAAAAAAAGAAGTTTCAGGGTTTTAGGGATGAAGTCCCTAACGTGCTTAGGTTTCTCAATGAAATTGAGAAACGTCTAAGCGCGCCATCAAATTTTTGATGGAAGTACAGGCGATAATCTCCAGAACGACTTTAACAAAATTACGTTACTCGAACGTAAATATTTTGTTATCGTTCTTTGAGTATTGAGCCTGTGCTTTTGCGGTATATGAATTAATGGAATTGAATATGAATAATGATTGGCTGTCTGAAAAAATCACATATATTTCTGCTTTAAAGAATCCTAGTGATGCTCAAAAACTTTTACTTGAATTAGCCAAAATTCAGTACAGAACACCCGACCAAGAGAAAAAAATCAATGCCTTGATCAAAGCTGAAAAAGCCATAGATCGAGCAAATAAGCAAAAAGTTGCAGTTAGAAAATTATTGAATGCCGAAAAGGAAGCAGAACGTAAAGCTCGTACACGTCATCTCATTCAATTAGGCGCACTATTTGAAATAGCTAACCTAGATCAGCGTGACCCAGCCGAATTACTTGGCATTCTTCTAAAAACTGCTGAAATTGATCCTAATGATATGAAATGGCAAATTTGGAAAGAGCTAGGACAAGAAACTTTAAATCATCGTAAAAAAGACAAAAAGTGATTGTTCAGAATTTTTATTCAACTTTATCTAAGCACGTAAAAAACTCATCTATATACAGAGGGTCTAAAAATTATATTTTTGATTTATAAAGATAATTAAAGATTACTTTGCATAAGGTGTATTATCTTAATAATAAGGCAACTAAGGTAGGATGAATTTTATGGCGACTGCAATTCGTGCAGATTATTGTACAAATATGACTATAAACAATTGCTCTTTTTCAGGGTTTAACAATTGTATAGAGATGAACTTTTGTACTAACTTCAATATATTAGGTAGTGGTTTTTTTAATTCTAATAATGCTGTCTTTTTATCTAATTGCTACGGAAAAGGAGCTATATCAAACAACTATACTCATAATGTAAATAATTTAATTTCAGTTGCTGATTCAAAACTAAAATACCCTCTTCCTTCAAAAAATAAGGAAAAGCATAAAATCATAAAAAAAGAGCAGAAGAAAAATAGTTCAATAAGGAATATAGAATTTAATAAAAAAATTAAAGAACTTATTAACTTAGAAGCTAACCAAAAATTTATTAAGAGAAATCATCAGTTAGCTTGTAAAATAAAATATATAAAAGCAAATCTTGGAAAATTAGAAGCTGAAAGCCTTCTTTTCTTGACTCAAGCATTAATGCAGTACGATCTTCAAAGTTAAGATGATGGTATGACAATTTTATATACTCCATAAACCCTTTAAATTAATTAGGTGGTTTATGTCGCACTTCAAGTTTTACTCTGCCAAGTATTGATATTATTAAAGCTCTTAAGATAATTTAACATTCGTCATTTCCCATAAGAATTTAATAAAATACTATATGGCTGACAGATAGATAAAAGACTAAGAAAAGAAAAGCAGACAAAAAAATACCATCGATAATAAAATTGGTTAAAAATGTTGCACGATGAAATTTAAATAAACTTGCAAAGCTAATAAATTAACACTTTTATATTCAAAAAAACTTAAATCACAAGTTAAGCTAATAAACAGTTTTAGCTATTTTAAATAAGCTCATTTTAAAAACCAAAATTTAGATTTATTGGTGATATAAAACTTTAAATCAATAGCTCCACTAACGCTCTTCACTTATTTATTTAAAATTTAGCGACGTAAAAAGACAATTAAGTATTTTTAGATAATGCTTGGAATCAATTCAATTCATCAAGTTTTAAAAAATAATTCCTTTTGTCAGGTCTATCATTTTTTAAATGCTTTAAAAATATTTTAGCAGTTTCCTCCGATGCATCCTCTCTTAGGCAACGTTCAACAAAGGATATATCTACAAATTCATCTGCTAACCCAGCACGGCCAAGATCTAAAAAATAAATTTCATTGAATTTATCTATAAAAATATTACTATCCGTGATATCGCCATGAGAAAAAACCAATCTTTCTTCAACACGAGTCTCAGTTAACTCATTCCATAGACTTAGGTAAGTTTTATGGTCTCCCCATAATTCAGCGTCAAAATCATCTTGATCTATATCGTCAAGGAGTTGGTTATCAATAAAAAATTTTGACTCTTTTAACCGATGATCAATGTTTGAAATAAATGGACAATCAATAATAGCAACTGAATTTAACAGATTGAGTGCCTCCTTATAGATAGCAAGCAATTCTTGGTCTGTTAAAAAAAGCGCTGAAATTGGTTTTGCATTGATCGCTTTAGTGATCATGAATTCAAACTGCTCATCCTGAAAAGTCATGATGAGTTCAGGCACCTTTAATTTCTCAGAGAGCCAACTCAACATTTTCGCTTCGCGAGAGACACTGTATGTGGTCTCTGTATATAAAGTGCTAGATCGCTTAAGAAAAAAAGTTTCATTATTTCGATTAAAAGAATAAACATCCGATGGCGACTGACCAATTTTATTTGGCTCTAAAACACTGTTTCCAATAAATTGTTGAATAATATTGGGCAATTCCATCAAGTTTTCCTTTAATTCAGCATTAAAACCCCGCAAATGCAAGGCCTAGTAAATAGATGATCTTAATTTGGTTCACTGTAGCAAAAATATGGGGCGAATTCAAAACTGGTTCAATAGCCTAAGCAGAAAAAGGAGTATTTGATTATCCGCACTACTATACTTCCTAAAAAAAAATGCTCTCAACTTCTCAACTCGTACCCAAAGCGTCGCACTTCGTGCTTTGGCTTTGGAAACGGTTGAGAGAGTTTCGGCAATACTCTCCCTAAAGGCGGTCATTTAAAAAAATGACGCATCCTTTAAGTATTGCCGATTTACCGCATATTCTTTTGGCTTCGGAGCCACGTATATCGGTCGTATCCGCACATAGCTTTGCAAACTATGCAGACAAGGACTAAAGGTCTTGCACCTCTCCCCACACGCTCCCTGTCGAAGTATGGCGGTATCTCTGCGAGGGTTTCCCCAACATACAACTTAACCAACCTATACAACTACTTCAACGCTCCGCTTTTGTGAGATCCCCTGTAGCGGTTTAGCCTTTCGACTATCGCTACGTTGCACCAGTGACACTTATTCCCTCCACATGCAACGCATGCCAATCCGTAAAACGGACACGCAGGAGCAGGCAAAGCTCGATCTAGGATGCTTATTTGATGATTTAAAACACGGATTAACGAAGAC
>NZ_RKJG01000003.1:0-8424 GCF_003940475.1 Acinetobacter sp. FDAARGOS_559 | reverse complement strand
ATGATGATTGCCCATTTGCCAGGTGTGTAGAATATTGCAATAAAAAAACCCCGGTATCCTGCCAGGGTTTTATAGCGTTTATTCTGGTTTCAAGCCACAAAAGAGTAAAGACGATTCATAACTCAATAGTCAAAGTTGAAGAAGTGTTCTGGGAAACAAGAAAGAAAGGCTTTTTGAATGTCGCTGTATTCACCCTCTGGATGTTCCTCTAGATAACGTCGAGTCCAAATGACTGTTGCTTCATAATCGTTAAAGCACTGATCGAGTTGTAAAAAAATCCAGAGTTCATGGGCTTTTTGAATGAAAAAGTCATTAATAATCATGAGAGCAATTTTCTTTTCAGTGTTTGAATCCGGGTATGAGTACATAGTATGTTTCTCCTATAGAGATGATAAATAGTTTCGTTGATAAACTATTTATAACACATAAAATAATGTGTTTACCACATAATATTATGTGTTTTTATGTAAATATAACCCTATGCTATAATCTCAAAACACTATTTCTATAAATTTAATTAAATGCCATATACTGAATTTCAACGTCTTGTCGGTAAAGCAGGGCTTTCAATTAAGGAATTTGCTGCCTTATTGGATATGAAACCCAATTCGATTACGAATTACAGTAAACAAGGTGTGGTTCCTACACATATCGCTGTAATCGTTGCGTTGATTTCTACGATGAAAGATGAGGGATTAGATTTCTATCCAATTTTTGAAAAAATTAAGTCGTATTCAAAAGAGTAAAACTCTCTTTTTTTGATAGTTGTAAGCTTTTTAGTAGCGATTGATGACGTAAAAAATGCCTGAACTTCAGGCATTTTTTTATTTTGAGGTACTTATAAACCTCAATAGAACTTTTCAATAAAGTTTCGAGTTTTGAGAACCAGAGTGATCATCAAACTCTTATGTTCTGAGATCTTAGGTCGAGCAATCGGTAAACCGGAAATTTCTACTTTGGGCTTACACTCGAACTGCGCATAAGAGACTTTATGTTAAATAATGGCTTTTATATGAGCTGATATGTCTAAACATAAACGCAATTTTACTAAGGTTGCTTAGATATTATGGAATCTAAATATCTCAATCGCTCATCCCTCTTTACTTTATTTTCATGTTTAATCACCGCTACTAGTAAAACTATGGTCATAGCTCCTGCTAGGTAGATAATTTTTTTTTTCATGATTTCCTTATAGTGAAGTTATTTTTTCCTATTTTATATAACATGATACAAATCATATAAACAATCAAATTATGAGATGTATACATCGAAATCTGATAGGTAATTTAAGAAATAAAAAAACCCCGGCAGGATGCCGGGGTTTCTTTGGGTTGCTCAGTATGACTCCTGTCTTACCTCACGTCCTGGTGCGATCTTTCTTATTCTTGTTGTTTGGAACATCCTGTTTTCTATGACTTCATCATAAAAAAATTCCAGTATGCCGCATAGCAGCAAGGGCCTAGATTGATGTGAGCCAAAGCGTACAAAATAGCCTAAATTTTATCCACAAAAATTGGGGATAATTTTAGATGCAAGAGTCTTGTTAATTGGGCAAAAAAGCGGAAATTGATCACTTTTTAACCAATTCTATTGGCGAAATATTACAAAGTTGCTTGAAAACTCACCGACTTATTACAGAAGCTAATTTTTGTGCATTTTGTGCTCAAGGGTGAGCTTTTAAATTATTGATAAATAAAAATATTTTAAAATACGTTTCGTATAAGCTCTATTATGTTAAATAATTAAGGATAAAAGCTTTATTACTAAATAGAACAGTTGCTTAAAGCAGTATAGAGTTAAGTTTGCATTTTAATATCAAGTTGTCTTTCAGCACCGATAATCACCATACGAATCCCATTTTCAAAAATGTCATCCGCATTCATATTTTGTAAGGTATTCACTCCTTGGAGCATGAGTGGATATATAGTTGGATCGGCTTCGAATGGTGGGTCTGATCTTATTTCTTCTTGCTGCTCCTCAAGGACCCACCCAACAATAAACCTTCCTAATGTCATAAGTAATGCAACTGCTTCAACAGGAGAAAACCCAGCATGAGATAACAGCGCAACTTGGGCCTCAATCGTGTTGAAATGTCCTTGACTGGGGCTAGTTCTTGCATGTAGACGAGCACCATCACGGTAAGCTAGTAGTGCTCGACGAAAGCTTACAGAATTAGCGAGCAACCAATCTTGCCATGTCATCCCATCGATGGGTAAAGAAACTAAATGGTGTTCATTTATAATGGTTTCCGCCATTGCTTCCATTAACAAGGATTTATTCTTGAAATGCCAATATAGAGTTGGAGATTTAATACCCAATCGTTGAGCTAGCTTGCGTGTGGTTATTGAATCTATGCCTTCTTCATTCAACATATCCAATGCGGTACGCAGGACTATTTCACGTGTCAGACGTTGAGGTGCAATATCTTTTTTACTCATAAATCTATCACTGATAGGGAGTGTGTGAGAGAATATTAATTCTATCATTGCTAGAGAAGGCATTTGTGAAGAAATCATTGAGCGTGATTTTAATCACTATATTTCTGGATGCTGTTGGGATTGGTTTAATTATGCCGATCTTGCCTGAATTATTACGGTCATTGGCTGGAGCTGAAGCAGGCGGTGTTCACTATGGTGCTTTATTAGCTGTGTATGCTCTGATGCAGTTCATTTTTGCACCTATCCTTGGAGCGTTGAGTGACCGATTTGGACGTCGACCTGTATTAATTATTTCAATTGCTGGTGCAACGGCTGATTATCTCCTAATGGCTGCTGCTCCTTCTCTATTGTGGCTATATATTGGTCGTATTTTTGCGGGAATTACAGGTGCCAACATGGCTGTTGCAACAGCTTATGTTTCAGATATTACTCCAGCCCATGAGCGTGCAAAAAGGTTTGGTCTCCTTGGAGCTGTCTTTGGTATTGGGTTTATAGCGGGTCCGGTAATAGGTGGAGTTTTGGGTGAATGGAACTTACATGCACCGTTCTTTGCTGCTGCTTTTATGAATGGGATTAATTTAATAATGACAGCAGTCTTATTAAAAGAATCAAAACACAGCAATAAAATGACTGAGAAGGTTCAGGAGCAATCAATATTAAAGAAATTATCCTATTTGATCACTCAACCTAATATGGCTCCATTGCTTGGTATCTTTTTAATTATCACATTGGTTTCACAAGTCCCCGCAACTTTATGGGTTATCTATGGGCAGGATCGTTATGGCTGGAGTATATTTATTGCAGGTGTTTCCCTTGCTAGTTATGGAATATGCCATTCTATTGCACAGGCTTTTGCTATCGCCCCTATGGTAAAGAGGTTTGGAGAGAAAAATACGTTGTTATGTGGAATAGCTTGCGATGCAATTGGTTTACTTCTTTTATCTATTGCTGTTGAAGAATGGGTGCCTTTTGCGTTGTTACCATTGTTTGCCCTTGGTGGAGTAGCCGTTCCTGCTTTGCAAGCAATGATGTCCAGAGGTATTAGTGATGAAAGACAAGGTGAATTACAAGGGCTATTAAGCAGTTTTAATAGTCTGGGGGCTATAATTGGTCCTGTATTAGTTACTAGCCTCTATTTTATGACTCAGGCATCAGCTCCTGGAATGGTATGGGCATTAGCTGCAATACTTTATGTAATCACCCTACCCTTATTGCTTAAGTATCGCCTGAATAAATATTCTGGAGTTCCATAAAATATTTAATTTATTGGTTTAAAAACTAATGGATTCTATAGTTTATCTAAAATTAACATAATACACCTTATACGAAATGCGTTATAATTATCTTTAGAAATCAATGCTGTAGTTTCTAGTTGATAGCTCATCTTCCCCAAGGTGGGCTTTTTTTATGATTTTTCACGTTCCACGCCTATTCTTTGATCAATGTTTCACGACTTTGTTCATATCAGTTTAACAATCGTGGTTAATCATAGGGTCTAAAAAAACGGCTCCAAAAGCCCCTTTTCTCCGGTTCCTGTTCAACATGCTCCGGCACGGGAATCCGCTTATTTTCCCTCTGCTCGGGAGTAGTCAATCCGTCATGTTTAGTTTCTGCTGTGTCAGGTTCGGGATCTGGTTTGACTATGCTGGGTTGCACTAATTCTTGATCGGTAAACGTAGTCATATTAGGTTTTGGGGCTTCTAATAGGCGTTGCATCGTTTCAATTTGGTTTTGATAGAAAGATTCCCGATCTTTGGCATCATCAAGCTGATTTTTCAACATGTCTATCTGCTGTCTAAGCAGTAAAACTTCTGCCGAATTTGGAATGTCTACTTTTACAGATTCTTTTACATCCTGTTTTTTGACGGGTTCCCCAAAAACACGGATTGCTTCCGCTAGATCAATCTTATTCTCAGAATTTTTACTTAAAATTCCTTTCTTTATGTTATTGTAAATCGTTTGTCTATTGATGTTGTAGAGCTTGGAAAGTTCAAGAACTGTAAGGGTTTTCATCCTGTAAACCTATGCCTAAACTTGTAAAAATATACTGTCTAATAGACAAATGATCAAGTTTAAATTTTAGGCAGATGCAAAGCCAACTTTTTGAAGATAAGGGAATAATTCTTGGAACTTTTGAGAATCTTGAAGCATTTCTGAAATGCGCACAGCAAATTGCTGGTAGCTTTCGGTGCCTTCTGAATATCGCCCCATCTCAGGTAATTCAGAAAGTTTGTTGGCAAAGAGATGACGTTGTTTATCACTCATTTTGGAGAAAAGGGCTAATGTATCCGTTTCCTTAATTACTTTGTCAGAGTTGGTTTTTTTCTGCTTAAAACTGAAAGAAAAACCGGAAATTGAACGTCCTTTTTTATGTTGTTCATATTTAGCCGTTATATCAGTTAACTCATTTACTTGCTTGAGGGCAAAATCTAAAACATACGTTTTAAAATTACTCATTGTTTTGTATTGATGAGCTTCGACACCAAGTTGTTGTCTAAAGATCGATAGATCAAAAATTGGCGTTTTACCAGCAGATCTCCATTGAATTAATAACTCGTATAACCGAATAGCATAAGAGCTAGTTAATCTCGAAACCTGCTCCAATTCATATTTAGTAAAGTTTTCTTCCAGTCGAGTTATGAGTGGAACAATGTCTTGCGTGAAACGTAGGAAAACGATCCCTGTTTGAGGTTCATATCCAATTTTATCGACCCAACGACAGTGAAAGCTACGATCCTTACCAGTCTTAGGATTAATGTCATGATACGTGACATAGCGATCAAACAAGCTTTTAGATGCATCCCGAAGCACGGTATAAGCAGTGTGTTTCTCGACATTAAAGGTATTGATATAACTACTTGCATGTACTTCTAAAAGGCTATTTTCAGTTATCCCGTGTCCTGTTTCTCGAGCTTCAGCAATGGCTAATAGGATCAGCCTTTGTTCAACTGTATCTAGGGTATAGCTAGCTTGAATTAAAGCATTATCCTTTACGATTAATTCACTCATTTCTAATAATAAATTTATAATTAAACTAGGTTGTACAATAGACTATTTTAATGGATTTGTAAATCAACTTGATTTGAGGTCGATAAACCTAGTTTTAAGGTCGATAAACCTAGTTTTATGGGTCGATAAACCTAGTTTTATGGGTCGATAAACCTAGTTTTATGGGTCGATAAACCTAGTTTTATTAGTTATGAAACCCTTGTGTATAAAGGATTACAGCTTACTTAAAAGCATTTAAAAGATTAAAAATAATTAAAAGCCTAAACCATGAAAAATTGCCCTTGGTTTTCGCTACGCTCAAACTCTATTGAATCTCGCTTCGCTCGATTCGAGGGGCAATTTTTTGGTTAATATTTTCGTGAGTTTTAGAAAAAGCAAAAGCAACTCGGAATTCGCTTCGCTCATCATTTTTTTATGCTCGCTTCGCTCGACCTAGAAGCAAATTGAATCTGTTCGCACCCTTCGGGATGCTCTGTACCTCAGTCTTAGCAGCAAAGGGGAGCCTGTAATCAGAGAAAAAGCATGGCGAAAATTTTAATTGGGTCTGTTCGCTCGTAGACACTCGCTCTGTAAAGCCTGAATAAAACCAGATAATTTTAAAAACCCGGACCACCGTAATCATAATCATCAGATTTTGGCTTTGGCTGTTCGGATTGAATCGGTTTAGGGGGCTTATTCTGCGTGGGTAATGGATTCTTTGGTGGTGAATACACGTCAAACTCAAAGCATGGTGTTGAGTTATGCTCTGAATCCCTCAATTTTCGATTCATGTTATGAATGTTCCAGCCTTCTTGTTGCAATATAGGCTCTTGGGTTTTGATAATTTCACTAAAATCTTTTTTCAGTTTTTCCTTATTTTTCTGATTCTTCACTAAATAATTCAGGTAATACATCACTTCCAATGATGAAAATGGATGGTTTTCAGCACTATAAAAATATTCATGTTGTTGATCTAATTGCTTTTGGCGTTCTTCGAGTTCTCGTTCTTTTTGATTGTGTTCTCGAATTTTTTGGATCTGGGCGAGATATTCCGCTGTCGCGTTTTGTTGACCAACGCCTAGCTTAGGCTCAGGAAGATACAAAGTGCTGTGGATCTCGTTATATTTTTCATAGCTGTCTGCTGAAACCTGATTTTTGATGGTGATGTCTTGGCCATCCAATGTGTATGTGACGGTAGGGCAGTGCTGTGCAAGGGCATCATTCAGATGGTTTTCCCATTGTTTTCGGATATAGATTAAAAAAGTGGAATAGTCTGCGTGGCCATCCTGCAGCTGGATTTTCTTTGCACCGCCTTTGCTTGGATCTTTGGGGTTATAGCGTTTGAAATATTGTTCGGCTGTCCGTTCAATACCGTCATCGGCTTTTAGCGAGAACATGATGTGACAATGAGGCTGATCTTCGCCACTGAGGCGCGATTTAACGTTGTGTATGGCGTATGAATGCGGATATTGCTGTGGAACTATATGTTTGTCTAAAAACGTCTCTATGAGCGTTTTACGCTGTTCTGGCGTGAATTCATTTGGTAGGGCAATTTCATACTCCATGTAGACTTTGGCATTTTCTCGTTCAAACGTATCAGCGGCTTGCCAAAACTCAATGGGATCTTTCACCCAGGACGGCATGCATTTGCCTGGTTCAACGTATTCTAAAATTTCGTTACTTTTCTTGCGGACGTTTTCGTATTGCATCAATCGGGCAATATAGAGGTAATGCTGAATGGCGTAGCCTTTATTTTTACTTTTGACGCTGAAGTGATAACTGGCCATGCTCACCTTTTTGTTGGTCTGGGATCGGTTTTTATGCAGTGAAACGGAATGAAAACCGCCCGGATTTGGAATGCCTGGATGGCTGAAAAATCCGGTTGAAGGGGGTCAAGGGGGAAGCGCCCCATTGCGTACTAGTTTCTCCGATTAGGAGAAACTGTCAAGTGCGAATTATTTAAAATAAAAATAAAAATTCTTTTCAAGAAATTTTATTTTTATTTTAAATAATTATTTTCAGACTGACCGATTTAAATATGGTAAAACCATATTTAAATCGGTAGCAGTTCTGAAAATTTGGCGGCAGATGATATGACCCAGGAAAAAGCAAAGAAAAGAGGCAGACCAGCTCAGTTACTTCAGGTAGCGGAATTACATGCTTTCGTGGAGTTTTTATTAGAAAAAGATCCTCGTTCTAAATTAGAAAATCAAGTTGTCGATGCACTACAGGCTGAAGATTTCGACTTTGAAATGTTGTCTGAAGCTCAACAGATCTTAGTGAAAGAGGTCTTAAAACCTTATCGTGAGCACATGAAGTTAAAGCTATTGTTTGATGAGTTGTCTGAAAATCCAAAACGTACAGACTATGAAGAAAAGTTTGTGCAGTTGTATCAGGGATATCAGAACAATGAACTAGATCCAACAAAGACAAATATTTTGAAAACGATGTGTACTCGTTATCTAAAGTTTAAAGCACAAAAATTGGAGTATAAGGATTTAGAACTGTACTTAAGCCAGATTCAAAAAAAAGAAATCAATAAAAAAAGAACAGCAGCAGATCATCGAAAATATCAGTTAGGTGGCGCTGTCATTGCTGCTTATAAAGAATTGGGTCTTAATATTGATACTTTGACACCAGATCAAGTTAGAAAAGCCATTGTAGGAAATAAGAGGATCATAAATAAGATCGAAAAATCTATAATATTTGAGCAGATTGAGGCGAATCTTGAAACGTTTCTCTTCAGTTGGCCAATATTTTTTAAGGTCATTGATAAATTAGCAATGATTGAGTATGAAGGTGAAATTGTTCCTGAGTATATAAAAGCAATTATGTCATCTTTATCAGAGTGTCAATATAAAAAATAGTTAAAAATCAATAAATTAAAATAAGTTATTTTTAATAATAAAAGCTAGATATATCTGGCTTCTCAGTGATTGATTGGATTTAGATATCCATTTTCTTAAACAAGAAGAAGGGTAAATTCCGAATAATCATG
>NZ_RKJG01000004.1:0-156022 GCF_003940475.1 Acinetobacter sp. FDAARGOS_559 | reverse complement strand
GCATCCGGCTAACACAGCCTTACCAAGCGGTCCTATAAGCCTTAATTTAGTTCCCACCTAAAAACAAGTGGGGACTTAATCCATGAACATGGATATATATTCAGCAACACCTCCTGTTGCTAAAAAACGCAGAACATACAGCAAAGAATTCAAACTCAGTATTGTCAATGCCTGTAAAAATCCTAATACCTCGATCGCTTCGGTCGCACTGCAACATAGTATTAATGCCAACCTTGTCAGTCGTTGGATCAGGATCTTCAGCCATCATGAGGGTGCCGTGCAGGATCCTACTCATGTGAATCCAGCATTTATTGCTTTGCCTTACACTGCTGCAATCAGCCAACCTATTGATGAGAGGATCACGTTGTGTATCACCGTGCCTCATACGAATAATGATATTCAGCTAAAATGGCAGACATCAGAAATACCTGCCTTGGCAGAATTACTCAAGGCACTGGCAACATGATCCGTATCAATGAAATTTGGCTCTCTACCCAGCCCATGGATATGCGAGCAGGAATGGATACTGTCATGGCTCAGGTGGTGAGAGCCTTTGGCTACATCAAACCGCATTGCGCCTACCTGTTCTGTAATAAACGTGGTCATCGTATGAAAGTGTTGGTACATGATGGACTGGGCATCTGGCTGTGTGCCCGGCGTTTGGAACAGGGTAAATTTCACTGGGCTCAAGTTCACCAAGGTGAAACCGTGGCCCTCAGCCCGGAACAGTTACAGGCATTAATCCAAGGTTTGCCCTGGCAGAGAATTGGATTGCAGCAAGTGGTGAATATGCTCTAAACCAAGCTCGACCATTCTGCCATCCTCCAAACGTTCTATTTCATTCTCTTCATGACCTCAGGCATACTGCGGTCATGAATACGCTGCCTGACTTAAGCCAACTGACCCATGAACAACTGCTGGAATTCACCAGACAGTTGGCGATGCAGCATCAGTCTCTAGCACAATCAAACCAACAATTGGATGCCAAAGTTCAACATCTTTCTATTCTCAATCAAAAATACGAGCATGAACTGGCGCTGTTTAAAAAGCACAAATTCGCCCAAAAGAATGAACACTTAACGGCAAAACAAATCCACCTATGGGATGAAGCGGTTGAAGAAGATATTGCTGCTGTTGATCTGGAATTAGAACGATTAAATGCAGATAAAACCGATGCAGCGACACAGAAAGCCAAAACCAATAAACCTAAACGTCGACCACTGCCAGATCATCTACACACCATCCGTATTGAGCATGAACCTGCATCAACCCAATGCACTTGTGGATGCCAACTCCGTCGTATCGGCGAAGATGTCAGTGAGAAACTGCATTTCAGACCGGCACAGTTCTATAAGGAACAGCATGTGCGTGGTAAATGGGTCTGTGATCAGTGTGACACTCTGACTCAGCAAGCGATGCCCGCCTATGTGATTGATAAAGGCATTGCTTCACCTGAATTGCTCAGCCATGTGCTGGTATCGAAGTATGCCGATCATTTGCCGCTGTACCGTCAACGTCTGATCTATCAGCGGGCGGGAATCGAACTTTCTAGATCAACTTTATCTGACTGGATAGGTCGCTGCGGTGTAGAACTGGAACCTCTGGCCAATGCCTTAAAAGAGGTGGTGCTGCAACAGCGGGTGCTGCATGCAGATGAAACACCGGTCACCATCATGCGGATGGGTGAGAATGAGAAAAAACCGAAGAAAGGTTATGTCTGGGCCTATGCCACCACACAGTACAATCCAGTTCAGGCGGTGATCTATGACTTTCAGGATAGTCGTTCAGGCCAGCATGCTGCAGAGTTCTTGAAAGGCTGGCAGGGCAATCTAGTCTGTGATGATTACAGTGGTTATAAAGCACGCTTTAAATCAGGCCAGGTCATAGAGGTCGGCTGCATGGCCCATGCACGTCGTAAATTCCATGAACTGCATGTGACCGGGAAAAGTCAGGTCGCTGAACAGGCATTGGTGCTGATTCAGAAACTGTATGCGATAGAAGCAGAACTCAGGAAAAAGACCGATGGTACAGCGGAAGACCGCCGCGAATACCGACAACAGCATAGTCAACCAGTGATGCAACAACTATATGAATGGCTCAACCAACATCATCTGACAGTGCCATCGAGTTCTCCCACCGCCAAGGCCATCAATTACACTCTGAAGCGTTGGCCAGCCTTAAGCCGCTATCTGGATGATGGCAATCTACCGATATGCAACAATTGGGTAGAGAATCAGATGCGTCCCTGGGCGTTGGGGCGCAAGAACTGGCTGTTTGCAGGTTCGCTGCGCAGTGGTCAGCGAGCGGCAAACATCATGACTTTAATCCAGTCAGCAAAGCTGAATGGGCTGGATCCGTATGCCTATTTAAGTGATGTGCTGAAAAGGTTACCGACACATAAAGTGACCCAGATTGAAGAGTTACTGCCGCACTGCTGGAAACCTAAATCGAATTAAAAAATAGGTATGGATTCAGCGACGCTTACGAAAAAATGGCATAAATGAGGTGAGCTCATGTAAGTCTTTGAGCTCTTTTAACAATTTAGAGCATTTAATTCAAAGTGTTCATAATGGCGAAACAATTTACATAATCGATGTTGGGCGAACTTCTTGGGATATTGAGCAACTAATGAAAAATCATATTAAATGAATATCATCTTTTATATGAATCCATTATTTTAGATAGAAAAAAGCCTAGTATATGAACTAGGCTTTTTTTATACATCATTATTTAATCAGGAATTCACTCAGCTTTAACTTGCTTTCTTCCATTTCACTTTTCAACCATCTTGGCATCTGTCCTCGTCCTGTCCAAGTGTTCTCCGGATCAGCCTTACTTCTATAACGTGGCTCAACAGTCTTTGTTTTTTTCTTTTTATTATGGGTTTTCCCAAATTCAATGAGCTGGTCTAAAGTCAGTCCAACACTTTTGGCAATTTCCTCTAATTGGCCAAAGGCTGCCACTTTCTCTTCAATTTCCCTTTTTCCTTTTTCAAGACTTGCAGCCTTGATCAAATCCTCTAGTTCTATTGATGAATAACCATCTAAATTAAATTCTTTCATCATTAATACTCAATATGTTTTAAAGTAAATATTTTAATGGAATGTTAAATTGATAATTGAGATTTAAAATATTTAATTAAATCCCCAACTACAATATTAACCGCAAGTTCGTTATTTGCTAAGTTTGTACTATAGGCTCCAGATCGAATAGGATCACTAATAATCTGAGTATAGTTTTGCATCGCAAAATTTACACTAAATAAATAAGGATAGAGTACTTTACTCTGATTACTTTGATTCAGTAAAGAATTTAATGCATTTTCATTTCCAACAAAGAATATTCGCTTGACCATGTCAATAACATAATCATTTTTGAATGAATCAATATTTTCGGAAAAATAATTAAAGTACTTCAAATTATTATTGGTCAATTCGTCAAAATTCTCTTTAGAGATATTTTCAAAGAACGTTGTTTTAGATCCTTTGATAGCTAAAGTAGAAATCAAAGTCGCAACAGATTTAGCAATTTTATTCACTGGATTATTGTAATCAGACTCTTGTGAAGTTTTGGGTATATCGCCTTTACCAACGGCACTTTCGTAGTTTGTTCTACTAGCCTTCACAACAACATCATCGACTTCTTCGCCTAAAATTAATGATGATTGCCCTTTACCATTTTTAGAATCAATCCAGCTCTTATCTTTAAATGCTGAACGGCATGCCCCGACAAAGTTAATTGTCTGGCCCTTTTTCTTCAATCCATTTATCCATTGTTTAAGACGCGATAGAATCGTATATATAGAATCATCTGTTAAACTATCGATATCATAATTTTCCGGCACTAACTGCTTAATACGGATTCGTAAATTTGTTGTATTCTCAGGTGGACTATCTAAGAGTGATTGCCATGCATGAGCAGCTTGTTCATTATCAACAAACTTATATTTTTTGAATAGTTTTATCGACTCTATTTTTTGACGCTTACCTCTTATAAAGTCTGTTTCAACTTCATATTCAAGCAATTCGTTTGCATTAAAATTTTTTAAAGCTGGTTTAAGAGTATCACGCAAGAAATAACGATTTTCTTCTACATCACCATAGCCTAGATACTGTTTGAATGTTTCGTATGCCAAAGTAATTGGCTCATCAGTTCCTTCCAGTAATTTATAAATTAATAATTCAATTTTTCCATTTCTTCCTGTTGATGTACTTAAAGACTGTATTTGTGTCCAACTAAATAAACGTTTTACTTTTTCAATCGATATAGAATCAGTAATAATTGAACTAAAAAAAGGAGGTAATGAATATACAATTTCAAGACTTTGGTAGTCTGGTTTGTTATCAGCTTCCACCTCTTCTCGATTAAGCATCATATTTTATTATAAATCGCAAAATCTTGAATAAAGCTGAATTGTGAGGAAGATGACTTTAATCCTTGTGCATTGAAGATATCGATTTGTATTTCAGCATCTCTTAAATTACTTAGTGATTTATTAATCTCCTTAAGTCTGTGTTGACTATTTGTTTTGAATCTTAATAGATCAAACGGTATTTTAAAATTAACAATAGGATGAGAACCATTATCTTGAAAATTTTCAAGAATTTCACAAGCATGATTCAAGAGACATAACCAAATCTTATGTTCAACTAATGAACATTCATGAGTCACATGAATTAATGAAACTGGCAATTTAAACTCTGTCTCATACTTAAAAGAGGCTAAATTTGGGTGCCCTTGACTAAGACTATTAGCTTGACTATAGCCCAGATCAGCAGGAGACAAGCTCTCTGCGTCAGAACTAGTCAATTCTTGTGATTGTACGTTCATTTGATCTAATAATGACGTTTGTTAGTAATGACAAAGTTATATCATAAAGAATGTGTGAGTTAAATAGAAATACCTCACATTTAGAACACTCAATGTGTGAGAAAAGTAAAAAAAACTCACATAAAAAAAGATCCCATGTTTGGGATCTTCTTATTTACACAACTTGATCTAAATAAAGTTGTGATTGATTTTTCTTATGTAGGTTTTCTTTAAACATCGTTTCAAAGAAAGGTGCATAATTAAAGCTGTAGAAAATCTGCCCATCTTTATCAAAAGAAACGTATTCACTAACGAGTTTGGTAGAAAACATATGTACAAATCTAAAAGATTCGCGGCCGGTCTTTGTATGACGAAGTAAGCGGTGTTGATGAGCACTCAAAGAACAGCTTGCTAAGCTTTTCATTCTTTTTTCAAACTCATCTAATGAAATACCAACAACTTTGGAAATTTCACTTGCATTGATAGTATGAGTCAGTTTGCTATCAAATGAAGTAAGCAAAATATTTTTTGCTTATAAGCCATTAAAACTTCATTAATTAAACACACAAAAGCTTGATCGGCTTTATCAATTTTAGTTTCAATAGTAAATCGATCTGATCCGACCATATATTCATATGACTTAGTATCAAAATCGAAATCTAAAAATGAAAACAATTTAGAAAATCTTTTTAATGGTAAAGCAGGTAAAGAACGTTCAACTACAGAAGGCTCTTGTACATCATCCAATAATGATAATTGAACAGATGACTGTTTTTCCACTCTGCCGGCTCATTCAAATATAATGAGTGAGCATAGGGCATAGATGCTAAATTAGTCATATCCTCACTCCTTTTAAATTGAAAATAATTTGCCATATTAATTTGAATATAAATATATCCATACCAAATTTTAGCATAGGCACATAGCGAATACTATTATGTTTACAAAAAATGCAAAGTTAACTCTTTGAATAGTTTTACAAAAACATAGTTTTTTTTAACTTAATTGAAATAAAAAAGCCGAACCAAAGATGTTTTCCAGATATTGAGCATATTGGAAATGAAACCTCACATATATATAAGACTTATCCACAGGCTTTGAAATGAAACCTCACATATCGGAAATGAAACCTCACATATATATTTTAATAATTAAATTTCAATACTTTATTGTAGGTGCCTTAATTGAAATGAAACCTCACACATCGGAAATGAAACCTCACATTTGTTGAAATGAAACCTCACACAAAATTTAATAATTTAACATTTTAAGACTTAAGTTATTGAAAATAAATTAAATAAATGAAATCTCACATTATTTGAAATGAAACCTCACACATTGGAAATGAAACCTCACATTGCAAGATAAAAATTAATAAAATCAATGAAATACAATTACCCCTATATAGAATAAATTTAAATTTATATTTATATAAATTTATATATATAGGAAGGACTTTCTTAGGTTTTTTGAATGTTTTATTCTTTAAAATACGGCTATATCTTTTTTTAAAATCATTTCCATTTTCCTTTTTTTGTTTTAAAATCATATTTCGCTATCCACTATTCTTTTTGACACCAGCTCATACAACAGAGCAATATAGTAGGTATTAACATGATTAAAAACAATGACTTGGATAATCTAAAAAATTTGAATAGAAATATTATTCAAAATAAACCTAATTCTGCTCCAGCTACTCCTCAAAGGCTTTTCGTTTATCTTGATGGTATCGCACAAAACAACGATGGCCATGATTATGCTTATGGAACAAACGTCCTAACCAATGAAAAAGTGAAAGTTAGACTAACAACAATTGATGAAAGAATTGATGACTTAGTTGACTCTGGTAGAGCAAAGAACAGACAACAAGTTGCCTCTCAAGTAACAAATCAGTATCAAAACTCTGCCAATCCTCGTCAATCTTTAAAAGCGCGACTGAACAGCAATGTAGTTGTACTTAGTTTTGATCAATCTTTTGAAATAAAGAGTGAAGATAATTACCGGTCATATCGTAGCCATTGGGCAGAATCAGTAACAAGCAATCCTAGTTCACAACTAATTACAGCTCCCGTTCATATCCAATTTGTAAATAATCAAAGACCTTTCGGACGTGTCGAAATTTTAGAAGAGAATTTTAAAATAGATATTGGATCCTCAAAGGAAAATATAAAAGATGCATTTTTAAAATCTCTTGTACATCAAGATGAGTTCAGCGCTGAAAGATCCGGATCTTTAAATTATATACTGCGTTATAAAGATACTAATGAACCAATCTATCAAGGTTCTTTGCAAACTTTTTTACAACAAGTATCTGTAGGTCCTGACCGATCTATCCGGATACCAGCGGATATTAATACTACTCTCAATAATTTAATGAGTAAGCCTTTAACCACGCAGGATTTCACACCTGACGATAGTATGATGTTTAATCATGATTTAAATCGAATATTGGTAAATAGATTTCTTGGTGTTGAATTTTCTCAAAAACTAGAAACTTCTAATCCACAATTACAAGATAACCTACGTCTTATTTCTGGAAAGTTGAAAAAGGGTGAAATTTATCTGATGCTTATTCAACTCAAAATATCTTTTTGGTAGAGATACACTTAAGACATATCAAGCTAAAGCAAATAGAAATAGCAGTCCATTAAAAATCTATACTGTTACTGAATGCACAATGAACAACCAGTTTATCAAAAAGGTTATATACATTCTTAGTTGCATTGATAGACATTCAGACACTTTAGCTCCTTTTGTCACATTTAGTTCTACTACTGATCCAATGCAGTATCAAAGAAAATTCAAGATTTAAATATTAATGAGGAAAATTTAAAGCGAACCATTTATCTAAAAGAAGATTCCAAAAGCATCCATTACCTAATAGTGCTGCTCCAGTTGTGGATAAGAAAGAGCAAGTATCAATAGAATTCGGGAAGAAATGCAAAATCAATCTAATAACTCAAATAAATTTTAATAATATTTAAAAGGATTAGATGATATGAGCGTTTTAGATAAAAAGGTTTTATTTGGGTTAATTTAGAATCTTTTGGATATTTAACTAGACCATCACGACGTAAAGAAAACAACCAAATCGGTATTGAAAAGTTGATCTCAATAATCAACTAGATATCGATAAATTAAGATCCTTTAATGTTCATGTTGAAAAAGTGAATAAATCAAGTGTTCTTGATGTTTACTGGTCAAGCATTTCAATTAAGGACTTTTCTAATTTTATTGGTGTTGATAACAACAATATTCCCTTTCAATCCA
The DNA here is from genome assembly GCF_003940475.1 of Acinetobacter sp. FDAARGOS_559. Taxonomy (NCBI): domain Bacteria; kingdom Pseudomonadati; phylum Pseudomonadota; class Gammaproteobacteria; order Moraxellales; family Moraxellaceae; genus Acinetobacter; species Acinetobacter sp. FDAARGOS_559. Next base: position 147,943 of record NZ_RKJG01000004.1, on the reverse strand, counting down.
TTACATTGGCTCAGCTTAATGCTGAGTTCAATAACTCTGTTCGTTCTCTTGCCCAACAAAGAGTTGACTATGCCATTAGACATGCGACATTAATTGGTCAAAACCTGAATAAACAATATGTTTATGCTACACAATATTCACGATTTTATTTGGATCAGCCTTTAACTGAAATTGCTAAGAATGGAACAATCTCAATTGATCCCGCGCAATTTGAAGCACGATTACCTCAAGAAGATTATTGGAAAATACTTAAAGTTGGCAATCAGCCAAAGTTTAAGCGAGCTAATATGGCACATTGTGCAAAAAGCTTTGCTAGTAGCATAGTTGAAGGAACAACAAACATTCATGATTCAGATGTTGAGTTGTTTTTAAAAAAAATATTAAACGACAACCATGATAGATCTTATTTGAATGAAATAAAGCCGACAATTAAGCAATTTTTCTATGAACAGCTTGAATGTTGTTTTAATAGTTTAAGTAATCAATTTAACGTACATAATTTCAATTCTTTTGAAAAAATTATTGAAATCCATAACAAACAACCAGTTAAACCGATCATTGGTATTTCTGAGCTGCAACTGCAACAATTTTCAACTCCTATAACAATTTCAGCAATATGTCAGAAATTATTATTCAATCCTGAAACTCTAGATACTGGAAAAACTCTACTTGAACCTACTATTGGTAATGGATCCTTAGTTGCTCATTTCATAAAAAAACCGCAACTTAAAATCGTTGGTGTTGAAATTGATTCGAATCGGGTGAAAAATACCCAGCTCTTTCTCGACGCAAACATTGAACAATCAAATCTAAGAGTAATTGAGGGAGATTATTCAAAGATTAAATTGAAGCAATTAAACAATAATGAATTATTTGATTTTACTATCGCAAATCCACCTTTTGGCAAAATCGATAAAACTTCACTTACTTTGAATCAAGCGGGATCATTAGAACGTTTAAATTTTTCTACTCAAAGGTTAGATCATAAAATTTTATTAGAGACACTTTCTTTGAGAAAAGACAAAGGAAGAAGTGTTTTTATTATTGGTTCAGACAGCTTTTATGAAGCTGGCGTAGTCAAGGGTGGAAGTAAAAATTTATTAAATTATCTCTATGATAATTACAATGTTGAAGCGGCCGTAGAGCTCGACGGGAGTTTATATAAGAAACAAGGGACTCGCGTCAATGTTCGTGTTCTTGTCATTGGTGATCTTCTGGAAAATAACCGTACTTATGAAGTTCCTCATGAGTTGCCCATCATAAATAATGTTCAAGATTTATGGAGATGGTCGGAAAATGTCCTACAGAAAGATTACAACCTGAGTTAAGTTACGATGGCCCTCCCCTTCTATTAATCAAAGTGAATCAGTTATATCGAAGCTAATTTGACCAGAATTTAGATGTGGTAGACGATGCTGATTTCTTAACAAGTGCATTGGATTCATATTTAAATGATCAAATAGTTCCGGATGAGTCCGGTAATGTTGGGGACTTGAATAAACCTGATGATGACGACTTCTTTGGTAATGAGGAAGAAGATACGGCTGTTAAACCTCTTTCTACTGGAGATGAACACCAGAACAATGAGATTCTTGATCTAGAAATAGTAGAGGATGAATCTCAAGCTCAGGAAATTATTTTTGAATCTAAATCATTGCAAGTTGCATATGTGCCAGTTTCACAACTAAGCTTGCCAGAAACAATGTTGCCAGCAGATCAAGCAATACTATTAAACAAGCGCAAATAATCAGATAAGAAGATCTTGCTTTTAGCTGAAGTAATCATGAATTGCAAAATCTATCGATTTAGCCAATAACAATCCTTTCGACGGCTTTCTACTTTACAAGCTACAGTATTCAGATCTTTCATCTCTTCTAAAGCTTCAGTGCTGAACAGGTTGATGCTGTTACTTCCGCAATATTAAGCATTGAAAATGACCGCTCTTATATTCTTGGTGATCAAACAGTATTGGTAAAGGTCGCTCTTTAGCTGGCATGTTGCGTTATTCTTTAATCAATGGGTTAGACCAGTATTTTTCACAAGGAAAGCACAATTATTTAATGATTTATGCGGATATCGTAGATACAGGAACAGATAAATTTATTTCTAATCCTTTTATCTGTAAGCATCCGGCTAACACAGCCTTACCAAGCGGTCCTATAAGCCTTAATTAGTTCCCACCTAAAACAAGTGGGACTTAATCCATGAACATGGATATATATTCAGCAACACCTCCTGTTGCTAAAAAACGCAGAACATACAGCAAAGAATTCAAACTCAGTATTGTCAATGCCTGTAAAAATCCTAATACCTCGATCGCTTCGTCGCACTGCAACATAGTATTAATGCCAACCTTGTCAGTCGTTGGATCAGGATCTTCAGCCATCATGAGGGTGCCGTGCAGGATCCTACTCATGTGAATCCAGCATTTATTGCTTTGCCTTACACTGCTGCAATCAGCCAACCTATTGATGAGAGGATCACGTTGTGTATCACCGTGCCTCATACGAATAATGATATTCAGCTAAAATGGCAGACATCAGAAATACCTGCCTTGGCAGAATTACTCAAGGCACTGGCAACATGATCCGTATCAATGAAATTTGGCTCTCTACCCAGCCATGATATGCGAGCAGGAATGGATACTGTCATGGCTCAGGTGGTGAGAGCCTTTGGCTACATCAAACCGCATTGCGCTACCTGTTCTGTAATAAACGTGGTCATCGTATGAAAGTGTTGGTACATGATGGGACTGGCATCTGGCTGTGTGCCCGGCTTTGGAACAGGGTAAATTTCACTGGGCTCAAGTTCACCAAGGTGAAACCGTGGCCTCAGCCCGAACAGTTACAGGCATTAATCCAAGGTTTGCCCTGGCAGAGAATTGGATTGCAGCAAGTGGTGAATATGCTCTAAACCAAGCTCGACCATTCTGCCATCCTCCAAACGTTCTATTTCATTCTCTTCATGACCTCAGGCATACTGCGGTCATGAATACGCTGCCTGACTTAAGCCAACTGACCCATGAACAACTGCTGGAATTCACCAGACAGTGGCGATGCAGCATCAGTCTCTAGCACAATCAAACCAACAATTGGATGCCAAGTTCAACATCTTTCTATTCTCAATCAAAATACGAGCATGAACTGGCGCTGTTTAAAAAGCACAAATTCGCCCAAAAGAATGAACACTTAACGGCAAAACAAATCCACCTATGGATGAAGCGGTTGAAGAAGATATTGCTGCTGTTGATCTGGAATTAGAACGATTAATGCAGATAAAACCGATGCAGCGACACAGAAAGCCAAACCAATAAACCTAAACGTCGACCACTGCCAGATCATCTACACACCATCCGTATTGAGCATGAACCTGCATCAACCCAATGCACTTGTGGATGCCAACTCCGTCGTATCGGCGAAGATGTCAGTGAGAAACTGCATTTCAGACCGGCACAGTTCTATAAGGAACAGCATGTGCGTGGTAAATGGGTCTGTGATCAGTGTGACACTCTGACTCAGCAAGCGATGCCCGCCTATGTGATTGATAAAGGCATTGCTTCACCTGAATTGCTCAGCCATGTGCTGGTATCGAAGTATGCCGATCATTTGCCGCTGTACCGTCAACGTCTGATCTATCAGCGGGCGGGAATCGAACTTTCTAGATCAACTTTATCTGACTGGATAGGTCGCTGCGGTGTAGAACTGGAACCTCTGGCCAATGCCTTAAAAGAGGTGGTGCTGCAACAGCGGGTGCTGCATGCAGATGAAACACCGGTCACCATCATGCGGATGGGTGAGAATGAGAAAAAACCGAAGAAAGGTTATGTCTGGCCTATGCCACCACACAGTACAATCCAGTTCAGGCGGTGATCTATGACTTTCAGGATAGTCGTTCAGGCCAGCATGCTGCAGAGTTCTTGAAAGGCTGGCAGGGCAATCTAGTCGTGATGATTACAGTGGTTATAAAGCACGCTTTAAATCAGGCCAGGTCATAGAGGTCGGCTGCATGGCCCATGCACGTCGTAAATTCCATGAACTGCATGTGACCGGGAAAAGTCAGGTCGCTGAACAGGCATTGGTGCTGATTCAGAAACTGTATGCGATAGAAGCAGAACTCAGGAAAAAGACCGATGGTACAGCGGAAGACCGCCGCGAATACCGACAACAGCATAGTCAACCAGTGATGCAACAACTATATGAATGGCTCAACCAACATCATCTGACAGTGCCATCGAGTTCTCCCACCGCCAAGGCCATCAATTACACTCTGAAGCGTTGGCCAGCCTTAAGCCGCTATCTGGATGATGGCAATCTACCGATATGCAACAATTGGGTAGAGAATCAGATGCGTCCCTGGGCGTTGGGGCGCAAGAACTGGCTGTTTGCAGGTTCGCTGCGCAGTGGTCAGCGAGCGGCAAACATCATGACTTTAATCCAGTCAGCAAAGCTGAATGGGCTGGATCGTATGCCTATTTAGTGATGTGCTGAAAAGGTTACCGACACATAAAGTGACCCAGATTGAAGAGTTACTGCCGCACTGCTGGAAACCTAAATCGAATTAAAAATAGGTATGGGATTCAGCGGACGCTTACTTTTATCTTTAATAGTGATGGATTCATTACGCATAAAGACAAGGTTGTTTATTCTCCTATGAAAACCAGTGATATCTATAATCTAGATAGAATTGGTAATCAGTTTGATATTATCTTTAGTACATACAGTCAATTTTCTGGTAGAAGCGGTAAGAAAGAAAATCTTTTTCTATCAAGTATTGATAAGAATACCCTATTATTTTTAGATGAATCGCATGTGGCTGCAAGTGGCGAATCGAATATTAGCCGGTTCCTTTCAGTCGTTAAAGAGCGTACAGGTCCTACTTATCATTCTTCAGCAACAGATAGAAAGAAAGCAAACAATCTACTTTCTATTCTGATATTTTCCCTGCATCTTTTAAAGGGCAATTGAAAAGCTTAATCGAAATAAACCATCTAATGAATTACTAGAAGCTATTTCTATGGCTTTGGTCAAAGACGGTGTTTCTTAAGACGTGAACATGATTTTTCTAAACTTGAATTCCGGACATATCACGCATCGACTCAGTATCAAACTGCTTCACGTGAGTTATCCGATCAATTAGCTCAGGTACTTTCAAAAATGGCATACCTTTCTGGTGATGTAGAAGAGAAAGTTGCCAAAATGAATAGTGAGATTAAACATAATCTTGAGCACATGAAGGAGGGAAGTTGGCAAGAGAATCGTATGCAAGTGAATTCGATGAACTTTGCTTCAAGAATGCACAATATAAGCCGCCAAATCCTTCTCTCAGTTACTACCCCTTTGATTATTGATCAAGCACTTGAGTCTCTCAAAGAAAATCGGAAGCCGGTTATTGGTTTGGAAAATACCGGTGAATCGTTGCTTAAATGTTGCTTCTAAAAGATTCAAAAGCATTTGAATTGCTGGACCAGATTAATGAACTCAAGGATTCTTCAGATTATGATCGAGCACTGAGTGACCTAAACTCAGGGAAAATGAATCAAATTGAATTTGATCAAGAGCCAATTATTGTAAAACTAAAAAAATTAGAACAGGATCTAGCTCAGTTCAAACAAGAAGATACTATTCTTGCAAAACCACCGACGATAGCTGACTTACTTGAGAATATGGTTCATAAGTTAGATATTATTCAAGTTCGTGACCGATATGGCCAAGTACGAAGTGAAACCATTGATGACGAAATCTATTCTGATTTCAAACAAGACATCTTGGATAATATTCGGAAATTACCAGACATTCCTTTATGTCCTTTAGATCTGATAAAAGCTGAGCTGGAGTCTCGTGGTATAAAGTCGGGGAGATTTCTGGTAGAGAGTATCAGCTCAAAAAAATTGATTCTAATCAAGGTTCGGTTTTTAAAGTTGAAGTACGTCAAGAAAATAATCCGACAGCAAAGACGAAAGCTTGTAATGAATTTCAGTCTGGCATTCTTGATGCAATGATTATTACGAGAGCTGGTAGTACTGGCCTTTCATTACATGCTATTCCCGTTAATGATGGTAGTCCTAGCCAATCAGATCATTTGAGGCAACGTGAGTTCCTTACAGGCCAGTCACCTCAAGCAATTGATGAATTCCTACAAATGATTGGACGTGTTGATAGAAAAGGCCAAGTTAGTGCGCCGATTATTTCCCAATTTGATACTGGGCTTCCAATTCAACGCAATTTCTAATGATGCATAATGCTAAACTTGCCGAATTATCAGCGAATGTCACAAGTAACCGTGAAAATGTTAATAAGCAGGTAACTGACGTCGATTTACTTAATAGTTATGGTGATGATGTTGCTCTGGAATATCTAGTCCAGAATCGCTCTGTAGCTCAAATGCTTGTCATAAATTTACCTAAAGAAAATGATAAAAATGGCGCTGAAGGTATGGTTAAGAAAATCTTTAACCGTCTTAATTTTGTTTCCATTTACCAGCAAGAGAAGATTATCGATGATTTAACTTTGCTTATAACGAAAAGATTCAGAAACTTAATGAAATGGGAATTAATCCATTCGTAGTTCAAGTATGTGATTGGAAAGCTCAAACTATCTCTAAACAAGAGTACAAAGTGGCTTGGGCATTATGTCGCATGTTTCTGATAGTGCATTTTTCGAACCGGCTTATTCCAAAAAGTTAGCTATAAATCTGAAACAAAACCTTTTCATGGCGATGATGTTATCTCTTTAATTGATAAGTCGAGACAGCTTACACGCCAGCAATTGTTCAAGCATTTATGTAATTTGATGATAATTTTGCTTCTACTATGGAAGGAAAGGATCAGGAGCTATCTTTATCTAGTTTAATTAAGTTCTACAATGATGCTCAAAAACAGATTCTCGAAAGAGAATTAAGAGAGTCAATTAAATACTCAGCTTCGCAATCTTTTTTCAAATCTAAAATTGATAAATATGAATTTACCGAGATTGAAAACTTTATTCTGAATAAACCCAATCTTGATGAAATCAAAGAATTCTTGAAAATATCTGCTGAAAATAATAATTTTCTTCATATTTATCAAGGGTTAAATAAAGCTTTAACTGTGGTGGAATTTGTAGAAAAGCTTCAGATCTTAGAAGAACATCAGAGCTTTAATATAAATTTCGCAATAAGCATGAAGGAATCACTTTGGGATCAGCATTACCATCGTGAAACAAATGAAAATGCTTTGATACGAGTTATGTTCCCGAAATTAGGCGCTTCTAGTCTTTTAGCGAGTAATTATGAAATTCGTTACGTTTATCCAAGTTCAGATTTTGTACACAGTAGTAAGCTCAAATATTTAATAGAAGATGCTGCTTTAACTCCTACTCTATTACGGAATGTTGGTACTCATTTATTTATTGATGGAAATAAAAAGGAAGAAGAGTTTTCATTTATGAAAACTTTAAATGAAATAGAGTACTTAAAAACTAATAGTCCCCTTTGCTTTCTTTCGATAAGTACGAACCAACCGCTATTGAGCGAACTGCAACCCTTTTAACTGGCAATATTATCAATGCCCTTAATGCTGCCTCAGTAGCTAAATTATCTTCTCAAATGATTAATTACACCGATGCTAGTGGAAATAGACAACGAGCAGTCATGCTATATGACGACTGTGAGTTGGAAGAAGTTTTAGACAAAGTTAAAGGTCTTTCAACAATACAAGAGGCGATTACTTATTTTGAACGTGTAAATGATGCTATAGAGATGAATGAAAAACCTACTCTTCCGGATTTCTATATTGTTCGTTCAAATTCAAATGGGAACCCAACTATTGAACTCAATCTAAAACCTCTAAATGATGAAACATATAACTTTGTTATTACTGGTAGCAGAAAACATTTAAAACAAGTTGCTGAGATGGATTCTATATTTGTACAAGCTGGCTCAGGAAATAGATCAGATAGTTTGAATTTAGTCCTTAAGGGAGATCTATCACAAGGAGCTCGTTCTAGCCAGACAGTTCAGGTCCCTATTGAAAAAGTAACTAAACTGCTAACCAACCTTTCCACTGAATTTTCTACTGTGAAAATTAATAATCTTGATCCAGACGTCTTAGATCAACTTAAACCGAATACGTCGAATAAACTTACTCAGAATCTCATGTATTAGAGAGGAAAATATCATGGACAATAAAGAAGAAATGAAAGCAGCTCCACAAGCTTTAAACGAAATGGACTGGAAAGATGAAATCGTCTTTGATGATCTACTATCTAAAGTAGGTCCCATAACACCACCAGACACCACTTTAAAATCGAGTGATTTGGAAGCTTACGGTTATCAAAGCCAAGTGATGCTACCAGTTAGCGAAGCAAGAGCCAAAGAGCTATATGAAAAAATTGAATTATATCGATTATATGAAGATGGAACAGAAGCGTTAGTAGAAGATCTTGCAGACCTTAATAGTCATGCACAGAAAGATGGACTATTTGGTGTTCAGGAAAAAGATTGGAGAAATTATCAATTAAAAATAGAAAAAAACAATGATTCCGAAAATAGTAATGATCTTGAAAACTATCAGTATTTTTCGTATCCAGCTTTAGCTCAATCTATAATTAAGCGTGAAGGTGACCAATTTTTTGCAAATTATGAACTATCTCGAAGCTTGGGTTCTGATGAAGATAAAACGATTTTGAATAAAGAGTTTTACGAAGAACACAAAGCAGACTTAGACATTTTGTTAAACGAATTAACTATATCTGAGCAATATGAACATCAAGGCTATGCTGTTTTATATGCAACCAAGAGTAATTTATCTGCCCTAAATAGTGATGAAGAAATAGAAGCAGAAGCAAATGAGATTAAATTATTTTTAGAAGGAAATAATGATGATCCAAAATATGCTTATGTATACGATACTCTTTATGAATTGAGCGCAGAAAACGTGTTCAATGAATTTAAGGCACTTGAAACTAGAATTGAAAGAGACATGGATTTAGAAGAAGGCAATTTTGATTTACCATTCCAGCATGCTGTAGAAAAGACTATGGAAACTTTTGATAATAACGCCCCTATTTCTAACCTTCCCTTTGATAGTTTAAAAGAGCCCGAAGGATTTATGGAAGATATAGAGCAGTACTCTTATGCAGAGGATCAAAATTTTAGTTCTTCATTACCTATCAATAACGAAGAAATGATCCAAAAATCTGAAGTAAAGGAAGAAAAAGAAAAAATTGATGTTAACGATGTGGGGGTGCCAGAACAACTCATAATCAATGGTAAAGAGTTCAACTTTGAACAATTAGATCCTAATGATATAGAAAAGCATGAGCAATTAAGAGCAGCTTTGTCGCAGTTATTGGGTAATACCAATGCTTCAACTTTTCAAAGTCCAAGCCAAATAAATCCAGTTACTTCCACTCCTTTGATTCCTCCATCAATGCCAGATTTTAACGAAAATTCGGCACAGCCTTCTACTGTTAAAAATTATTCGCTTTTTCCTAGTTTTGCGAATCTTAAAAAGGCGACTCCGGATAATGCATTATCGTTATTACAAGCTGAACAACTTCTACAAACATCACAAAATATACAAGCTCCAGCTTCAGAAAATTCTGGTGCTCATATGAACACACAAAATGTTCAACATATGCTTTCAAGTCATTTAGCAAGCTCAAAATATAATGATTTGGTAAATTCACATAAAAATTATTCAGACTCAATAAATGAGTTCTGGAAATTTGACAAATTTGAGGATTTTCGTGGAACCCTAATTGAACGTGGACAAAAAGAAAATAAGGATTTGAAAACATTGATTAATGAAATGAATACAGATCCTAATTCACCATATCGCAAAGAGTTTCAAGATCTTATTGTTAATGTTGGTAGTACTGAGAAAGGCAAAGCTTTATTGAGTAAATTGAATAATTCACATCAAGACTTTTTGTCGCGCTCAGATTCAATGTTTGAAGTTATTCAAAAATCAGAGCTTTCACCTGATGATAAGACAAAATTTGAAAATAAGCTAAGTGAGGTTGTTGAAAACCAAGCTGAATTATCCTCTACCCTACCTAATTATATTAATGATGACGGGGTACGTATTAGTCTTGCGGATGAAATGAAGAAGTATGCAGAAAGTCTCAAGAAGGCTCTACAAGTTGTTGTGGACTTTGTTAAATCTAAAGTGGGTTTATCTGTAGATGGCCCTACAGAACAGTCCTCTAGCTCACCGTCACCTTAACAATGTATTGATATAGAGGTTTTTATGAACATGAGCACTTTCCCCCACCCTAACATATATGAAGATGGTTGTTTTGCTGGGGCAGCAGAAATGAACTGGCTAAAACCAATTTTTGAAAAACAGATATATGTTAAATTTAAAAAAATTCCTTTTCTCCTTTTTTTCTTGATAAGGTTAAAAGTGATTATTACTGTGAAGCAGACATTTCCGAAATTGAGAAAGATGAAGTTTATATTGTCTATATAAATTATGGAGAAACAAAGCTTTATGAGAAGGAGAATCAATATAGCCTTATATTAAAAGTAAAAATTATTAATGGAGAGTATAGGGAATATGTAGAAGGTTGCTCACTCAGGGGTGAACAGATGCCGCTTGAATCTATAAATTATAGCTTGAGGGCAATTTTCGACTTTAATTGAATATAGTCGAAAAACCCTCTAAAATTAAGCCTACTGATAATGCAAATACCCCTGCGGGGATTTGGGATAATAAAATGGAAAGTTTAGTTGAAAGAAGTGCCAAACAAGATTTGGATACTTTCTTACGTTTTATATGCACATATGCCTTAAATGATACATATGTGTCTAAAGATCTTATAACGGAAAGTCTTAAAGACTTACCGCAATCCGTTGTGACGTTTGTATACTTACTTGAGTTTTCTCCAAACGATCAGATCAGTTCTATCACTTCTATCTCAGATAGTGTTTTAAAAACATTGTCAGAGCTTATTCATAATTTTAGAAATGAAAGAATTAATTCAAACGGTTACTCAATAATTTTTGATTTTTTTTCCGCAAATCCTTTCAGTTATTTCATTTATTTTTTACGTAATGTGATTACAGCAAATATTGATGAGTTACCACTTGTTGTTAATTTGAATATCACAGATTTCTTTCAGTTTTTACTAGATCGTAAAAGTTCAGTATTTCACTCAAGAATTTTTTATTTTATACGGGCTTGGCAAACTGTTTCTGTATATAACGAAGCAAATATCAGAGAGCTAAAAGAAACAATGCTGTATGCCAGTCAAAATAAAGTCTTTCCAAACATTTCAGTTTCATCTTGATCAGGTGGTGGTGGGTTATGCATAAACGTACATCAGCTTTAAATAAAAATCCGCAGAAATTAAACTCTGTAGAAAAGAAACATTCGTTTAAACCAAAATTAGGTTTTACAACGGGTATTGTTCTTGGTGTGTCCTCAGCAATTGCATTGTCGACCACTGCAAGTGTCGGTGATGGTTTATCAACTATTCAATCCTCATTGAACCAAACTTCTAATACCTCAACAAACATTACGAATAGTTATACGAATACAACAACTTCTACTATTCCGACCTTATCAGCTTCTCCATTTGCTGCTAGTAGTAATGCTACTGCTGCCCAATCTGCAATTGAAGCTTCTAGCGTGGGTTGTGGTGATGCTTCACAACAAGGTTCAATTGCTTGGACTCAACAAGAAGTAATTAAGAATCGTCAGATTTTAAATACGGCACCAGTTGACATCGATGCATTGTTCAACGGATCTAAGGGTTCTTCTTCTGGTAGCTGTTTTTCAGATATCACGAAGATTATTGACTTGAGTGTAGCAATTCCCGATTGGGGTGGTATGCGAGCTGCTGCTATTGCTGCTTTACGTCAATATGCACAACGTAAAGTATGTACTATGGTTAATGAAGCAACCAAAAAAGCGTTGGAGCCACTCAATAATGCTATTGATATTATTAATAAAAATGGAACCATTGATTTGAATGGAGCTGTACAAGGGGCTATAACTGGTGGTTTGGGTAAGTTAGATCCAGATTTAGCAAATATATATCAAACACAAGCACCTCAAGGCGAAACTGTTAACATTTTGATTCTAATCAGACTACTTTTAATACTGATGTTGCTAAAGTTCAAGATCAAGTTAATGGTGCTATTAATCAAATTGGCACAATCGGAACGAATACCGGTAGTACTGGTTCAACGAATCCTACTGGAACTTCGGGTACTACATGGTCTAATAATACATCTACGCAATCTATACCAAATTTGAGCGCTAACACTTCTAATCAAACACAACAGAAGGCTCAACCACAAGAAGCTTCTCGTTCTTCAATTTTTGATGCGCTTTTTGGCGGTAGTTGAGGTGGCAATGAGTAAGCTTGTTAAAGTTGCCTTGAGTACTGCGATAACAATGAGTTTAATTGGTTCTAGTTATGCTCAGATTGCTCATACAACGTACAACCAAAATACGAGAGATTTAACATCTGCCATAGGTGTTTTGACTAAGCAAGAAGGTCTGAGCGCCCAGCAACAGGCAGAATCCGCAATGATCTCTTCTAAAGCACTAGCTACTGCAATTGGTGCGATAAATATGTCTGATCGTGTATTACGCTTTATTGTTGACGATGCTGGGAGACTCGGTAGTACGCAAACCACTACTTGTACTGTTTTTGCTGAACAGCAAGCGGAAAAAATAAAGATTCTTCAGTCATCTATTAATGCGGCCAATATGGTTAGTAATTATATGAAAGTTATGATGTCTAATTCAGTTGAGTCTGAAAAGGACAAAATACTTCGTCATGAAAATTACTGTTCTATTGCCGAAGCAGCAATGGGTACATGCACACTTCTACCAAATGGTTTACAAGCGGCTGACTCAAATTATGCATTAGTTTTCTCAAAATCTAAGCTACAAGATGACACTTTTAATGCGGCTACAGATTATATAGCGAATATTACTGATTCGCGTTTTTCTGCTCAAGATATCTGTTCAAACACTCAGTGTATGACTAAACAAATCGATTTTTTAAACAAGACTTCAGGTAATAGTCTTGCAGCGTTTGTATTGAGTAATCAAGTTAGTGATCGACTTTCTTATTCATTGAATGCTAATTCATCTGGAGCTAACTAAATGAAATATAAATATTTATGTGTAGTTGCTGCCCTCCCCTTCTTGGGTCTTAGTTTTAAGGCATGGGCTGCGGCAGATGTATTGTATGGAAGTGTTGCACCTACCTTCCATCAAAACGTTCAAACACTTAATAGTAAGATGGTTTCAGAATTCGCTTCTACTCAAGCAAATTTGTTGAATGCAATTCAAGAAAATACTCGTCAATTGCAGAGTGCACTTAGTGTTTCTATTGCTCAATCAAGTGCTGGAACAACACAAGTAATTGATGCACGTAAACGAGCTGGACAAGCTCTAGCAACTGCTTATCAAGCAATTGAAATGCAAGATAAAGTGATTGATACGGTATTGAACTATGGATCTACTGGACAAGGTTACAATACATGTAAAGTACTAGTTAGTAACGCAACACTGAGTAAAGGTAAAGAAGTTTCGAGACAAACTGCTGCCAAAATGGTGAATGAAACTAGTACTGGTACTGGTCGTGTAGTACATGATTTAAACCAAGTTCAAAAAGAAACGGTTCAAAAGCACCGTGAGTTATTTTGTACCCAAGCTGAGGCAAGTCTAGGATTATGTACGGTAAGTAAGCTGGCTGGTGGAGATACTAATGCGGCTTTACTTTTCCAACCTGCTAAGCCTAATTCATTAGAGGCTGAAGCGAGACGTACATTAAGAGGAAATATCTTAGGTTCACCAGATGTCGCTTTAAATGCTGTTAATGGTATGACACCTAGAGGTCAACAATATTTATTTGCTTTAAACCGTAAAACAGCTTTACAAGCCTTCCCTGCTTATTCATTGGCTGCTATTGATGCAGCAAACTTACAAACAATCAAGAATGAAGCTGGTGAACTGCGATCACCTAATCAGATGATTGATGAGACTATTGGCCGTTATTACGGTACTGACGAAGCCAAAAAGTTTCAGGCAACAATGATGAACCAGTCAGCTCGTGGATTGCTAGTTGAGTTGGCAAGACAGCGTGGTGCGGCTATTTGGTTACTCAATGAGGACTATGAACGTGGTTTACGTCTTGAAGGTAATTTAGCCTCACTTCTCTTAATTAGTGCTGAAGAATCAAAGTCGAAAATGCGTGATTCTTATCGCACAATGGCTGGCCGGAGCTAATTATGAAAAAGAAAACGACGTTTTTACTATTATCAGTTTTTAGTACTTCTGTAATTGCTGCTTACTGTCCTCCTTTTTCAAATCCATTGATACTCAGAGATTTTATAAGCGGTTTTCAGCAATTAAATGCGACATTCACGACTGGACTTAATACTTTGGATCAAAGTGTTAGTGCAGCTTTAACTACAGAACGCCAATTACTTTTAAATGCAATTGCTTTGAAGACAACACAAGAAGCAATGAATGCTTCCTCAATTGCTCATGCGGACCAAGAAATTGCAAAGGCGACTGCTAATGCTATTGGCGCTGTTAAACAATCAGAGCGTTTAAAAGAAACAGCTATTGATTTTGGAGCTGCTGGACAAGGCTATAACCCATGTAAGGTTCTAAATGAACGTAGAACAATTACTGAAACTCAAGTAAGGGATAAAGAAAATAGACCAGATTTAATTTTTAAGGAAATTTCAGCGGGAACGGGAAAATATGCAAATCCTGTAGTTGCTCAAGAACAAACACTTAAGCTTCATCACGATTATTTTTGTACATCAGAACAAGTATCAGCCGGCTTATGTATGAGCGTAGGTGAAATGTCTGGTGCAAATTTGCAAGCCTCTACTTTATTTGAGTATTCATCAGCGAATGATAAGTATGCTATTGCAAAAACTAGCTTCATTAACAATATGGTTGGTTTGCCGGATGCACCCTTATCTGCTAATGCAGCCAAAACGCCTCGTGGTAAAGAATACATGAGACAGAAAGTTGAAAATGATGCAGTTATTTCACCAGCTATTAATAGTTTAATGGCAATCAAATCTGAATTTACTGAAAACCCTAATGGTGGTGAGTTTGGTCAACCTGTTAAACCATTGCGACAACAATATCGGGAACAAGTAGACCGTTATCTTGGTCATGGTGAAGAATATAAGAATTGGAATAGAACATTAGTTGCTGCACCTGAGCGTGGGGTACTTGTAGAGATTCTTAAAGAAGGTGCATTAGAGCTTGCAATCATGGGAAATAAACATGCTCAAAACGAACGTATTGAAGCAAATTTAGCTTCTTTAGTTGCATTAGAAAATAAAAAGGCAAACTCGCTTAATAAATCTAATATAGCTGGTTCTGCTAAAGCTAAATAATACATAGTTTTCATAAATGAAAACTTTTAGTTTGAACTATTCTTGCTAGAAGTTTTCATAAATGAAAACTTTTTTATTGGGTAAGTTTTCATAAATGAAAACTAATCTAAAAGTGGTGATGATATGAAATGGTTGAATTTATCAGAATTCGGACTGCATCTAGGGTTTCGAAAAGCAACAAGCTTTAGAGATAAAGTTGCCGTACTGACTGTCAATGATTTAAATACTTTATCACGGTTCATTCATTTAGTTGATTTAAGTGAAAAACTACAAGCAATAGGATTTAACCGTGTCAATTCAGATGACGGGAATGCAAAGTTTGTAAAAGCTGATAATTCAATCAATCCAAAACAATTAGCTTCAATATTGCCAATCACAAATAAACATTTACAAGAAATGCCGGAGAATGATGCTAGAGCGAAATTTCATGTAGATAAGCAAGCATGGATAGATTTGACTGCAAAACTAGCTCAACAAGGTTCAGTTTGGAAACTAGATGAAAATTATTACAATGAAGCAGGTATACACTGGAAAAATAAAATTAGTGAAAACTACCTAGATCTATCTACAAAGCAAGATGAAAGATACATAAATTTAGCTTTTGAAAGCCCTTTACCAGTAAATTTGTTAGAAACTTATAAATATGATTCAAGAGCATTGGGTGTACTAACTACTAATAAGGAAATACTGATAAGAAAAGGCGTGCCAGAAGAGGCTTTTACAGAAGTACAATTAAACTTTATGTTGCCATTATTATCATTAGAAGATGAAGTTCATATAGTTCTAAATGATATCCGTGAAGTACCAGAAATATTAGAGTTGCATCCAGATATATGGCGTCAATCGATCAATAGTTTTGAATCCTTTTTAACAAGATCAAAATTATTAGAAAAAATAAATAATCTTTTGATAAATGATGAATTCTTGGACAAATCAAATGAAATTGTAAATGATATAAAAGTGTTTTATGACACGTATAACAAATGCTTACTAAGTAAAGAAGAATTTTCAAATGATGATGATTTAACAAATCACCGTATTCAGTTGTTGAAAAACCAAATTATAAAGCTCGATAAATTTGGTGTGATTAATGAAAATTTATTACCAAAGCTTGATAACATCTATGACTCTTCAATTGAAGAAACTGTACTAGAACCTGAAAAGGAAAATAAGTCCCTTAATGAAAGAATTGAGGACTATGGAGAATATGTTTTCGGAGCTAGAAAACATTTTTATCAGAAATCTAAAAATGCACTTTTCGAAGAATTGAATAGTTCAAAAGACCTATCTTTAGATGTTCTCATAGATAAATTCCAAAAACGAAATTTATGGTCATTCAAAAATGAAACCATGAGCCAGATTGAAGACAACAATGTGATCTTTTTCTTAGCTCAATCAGTCTACAACATGATTCCTTCTAAAATCTCTTTCTCCAAAGATGAGAGAAAAGACTCTGAAGAATGCATTGATAAGTTAAAAAGCTATATGTATTCAGTTAACCATTTTAAAGAAATGGTCCATACGGCTATAGAATTAGACAAAAATGAAAGAATGCCTATAGCTAATTTTGTCAATCAAATGGTTAACTATAGAAACGTCTTAAGAGGTTATGCTCAGGATCCTCAGCAATTCTTATTTGATGAATTAGATGAGGACCGTTTATTAGCAGATAGGATATATAAGGTTGTAAAAGGTACGACTCTTAGAGGAAGTCCTTTATTTCAAATTATGAATAATTTGGATACTGTCAAAACACAGTATTGCAAAATGATGTTTAATGAAGTCTATCCAGAAACTAAAGAAGTCTCATATGATCAATTTCAAGACTATGTTGAGTCCGGCGGTCACATATATGATGGTAGTGCAATAAAACAATTTATAGACGCAGCTAATGGTAAGTTAGATTACACATATCTTTCGCGCCAATTTGAGCGTTTAGAAGATAGCTTGGGTCAGGAATTATTCCTAAACATGATTGTTACAGGAAATAAGCCATTTTCAGATGCTTTATTTAAAAATGTTGAAAAGATTTTAGAAAGCGATAAAAGCATTAAAACACCTTTAGATTTCGAAAAAGATGATTCTAAACTTAATTATCTACTTTCTTTATATCGTTTTAAATTCGATTCAAAGTATTCAATTCCTGATATCTATATCAAAGATGAAAACCAACATACTCAAGTTATCACTGACTTGAGTTCAACTGATAAATTTGATGGCTTAGTTAGAAAGATATTAAAAGACCAAGAGCCTAATCGACTTGATTTACGCTATCCATCAATTGTATCTGGTCTTGCACATGAGACATCAAAAAATTTTCGGCATGGTGAAAATGTAAATCCAGAACAATTTAGTAATGTATTTGGTTTTCGAGCAATACAGTTTGGAAACTGGGTGACACAACAAGAAAGACAGCATTTATTGAATATCACATTTGATGGTCTAAGTGAGCTAAGAGATGCTCTCGGATTTGATTCAAAGAATATTTCTTTAAATGGTACTTTAGCTATCGCTTTCGGTGCGCGGGGGCAAGCTGGACGAAATGCAGCATCAGCTCACTATGAATATGCTAGCAAAATTTTTAACCTAACCAAACAAAATGGAGCAGGTTGTTTAGCACATGAGTGGTTCCACGGGCTTGATGCATATATGGCCCAACTAGTAAGAAAAGATGTAGAGAAATTGATTTATAAAAGTGGAAATTTTGAATCTGTAGAAAACAACTATTTTTTAACACATTTAATGTCAGACGTTGACTATAAAACATGTAAAACAGTTATAGATAACAATCCATTATTGAAAAGTGTTTATGAGCTTCAATTAAAACTGAATGGAAAAATGCATAGAGATGAAATTTTTAGTGAAAATGGAAAAGAGTTAATAGTAAATCGTATACATGAGCTAGTTGATAGCAATTTAAAAAAAGTAAATGTATTAATGGATGCAATTTCAAAGTCTTTGGAAAAGCAAGGTCTTAGTAGAGTAGCATCATTGTTAGATGGAGTGACAACAAACCATGTAGACAATGTAAAAAAATTAAAAAATCAAGAATTAACGAAGAATATTAAGAATTACTTGGTAGATAATGATCTGCATATAAAAAGAGACCAAATGTATAGTGCGGTGAAAACAATCTATAAAGAATTGCAAAATAACAATGCGCCAGTTGGAAAATATACAATTGCGAATCCAATTACCCGTGAATTCAATTCATTGGTTCGTGGTTCACAAGTCAATGATGATCTTGCGAAATCAGAGAAGGAAATATTGAAACATCTAAGATCACATAAGATTATTAAAGAAATGGAAAAGTTACTTCATGAATCAGTATTCTATTTAGTACAAAGACAAACATTACCTTTGTTTATAGATCAAGTGAATTCTATAGGTGGAAATAAAATAAGCATTCTAAAAGGGGTTGCGCTAGATCACTACCAGTCTTATATGGAAAAATCATTTCAGACAGGGAAGGGGGTAGCAAATAAACTTGATTTAGACCTTGTCTTTAATAATAACAATTTTGCAAGCCAGTCAAAATTACTGGATAAAGACAAGAAGCAATATTTTTCATTAGTTGCAGAAAGGTTCGCACGATGTGGAGAAGCGCTGGTAACAGATTTACTTGCTGAAAAAAGCGTACAAGTAGATTACTTAGTAACTTGCATGGAGGATCCACAAACAGTAGGGCAACGAGCTGGTATCACTCCATCTGGTAATGACCGAACTGAAATTTTAAAAGCTTTTAAATCAGTGATTGAAGCTTGCCGTAGTTATGCTTTTAATCTGGATAAAGATATCAAAGAGGAAAATGAAGTTAATCAAAAATTGTCTACTACACTGTCATTTGGAGCTAATTGATGAAACTTAACAATACCTTTGTACAATTAAAAATATGCTTATATTCATTTTGCAAAAAAAACGATTTGGATTTTAAGTATATGAACACGAGTCTAGATCACCAGACTGCTGCTGAGTATATCTATCCGTTAATTTGTCACTTGTGTGAGTCTGAGTTTATTTATTATTTCCATAGAGAAAAGCTGGAGGATTTAGAAGCCCTTTTTATGTATAGTAAGAATACTACAGGGTCAATTTTTCAACCTTATAAGGTAGAACCTACAAGTTTACTTTCAACCATTTCATTTAGCCTTATTTCTCCTTTTTTCTTCTTTTGGATGAAGAACTTAATTGAAAATTATGCGTCACAACTTGAGCTAATGTATATACATTTTCCAGACTCATTTATTTTTAAAAATTGACAGTTTAAAATTTTTAAAATACGATGAATTATAGCTTTTGCGAGAGTTGTACCATGAATGCATCACAAACTATCCAGACTGTACAATTTGGTTTGGATCAATACTCTAAATTAGTAAAAGATCTCAAAGTCTTATCCGGCATTGATGCATTCTATACAGCTAAATGCTTGATAGAATCATTTCCCAATGTAGTTAATGATGAATTTTATGGCTATGATTTTTATGCTGATGAAAAGATCTTAGATATTTCAAGCTACATACATATTGATGAAAATAAGTGGTTTAACTTAAATTGTCTAATTGATTTAGAAGAAAAGATTGTCTCAATAAATTTAGCTTCAGAAATGGAAAATGGTGAGATTTTTCTCTTTCGCACAGATAAAAATTATCAGGTGGCTGTAAATTATAATTATTCATTCGAAAATTTCTTCTCACTCCAAAGTAACTTCGAATATAGTCTATTTGATTTAGTTCTTTCATCGATGGGTTTATCTTTACTGCCGAAAAAAATATTTAACAGCTTTGAGCTGAAGGATATATTCTTGTTCTCAATGTCGATAGTTACTGGCAGATATAAAAACTATATTCCAGATCAGCTACTTTTTAACTCAATACACAAAAATATTGTTCTAGATTTAAAAAGTGATGAATTAGAATTACCATCACGATTAATTAATTACAGAGATGAGATAGATCTAAAATGGTAATCAGTGATGAAAAAACTTTTTTAAATTATCTAAATTTAAATCAAAGTTCGGGTTTGTCATCGAATGAATACAAACAGCTTCTTGAAATTAAATCAGTAATAGATAAGAAAAATGATAAAATAAACTATGTTTATACTTCCATTTTAAAAGACAATTTCGTTAAAATTTTAACCCCTTTAAATGATAATGTATTTCAGGAAGTAAAAAAGCAGAAAAGTGTGATTAAACATATTAGTCTTTTTTTTAATTCTGAGGTGATGAACTCATTATTTATCAATAACCTTATAGATGAGTTGTTAAAATTTAAATTTGTAGATCTGTTATCAATGACTAATACATTTATGAGTAAAGTATTAGATTCCACAAATACGTCCGGAATAAGATTAAAGATCGAATTTAGTTATGAAGGGGAAGAGTATAATTTTTATCTTATAACAATATTACAAACACTTAATTACCTCATCGAAGACAAGAAAGATGTTTCTTCTCTTAAGAAAATGATTCTTCTACCTGAATTCAAGCTCATAACATATTAATATTTAGATTAATTACAAATTTTCTCTAATTTTTTTTTGCTCCTATATTATCTTCTATAGGCTATATTGTAGAATTAGCAGATAAGCTAAAGATTTGGAATTTATGATGAAAAAATCAATGAGTAAGGCTGATTTTGAAAGAATTAGAGCTCATGACTTTGTAGTTCTAAAGGGAGTCAACAATAAGCTTATTGTTGGTCAAGTTTCGTTTGATAAAAGTTGTATATTCTTATCTCTAACAAATAACGAACTTAGTCGTTTAGCTATGATTCCTGAATTAATTTTAGAGAATTTAGGTAGTATCGTTGAACTCATGAAGAAATACAAAGAAGTTTTTTTTCGGTTAAATGATGTTATTGAAAAGTCCAATTTGCCTGAATTAAATGAGTATAAGAATGATTCACTATTTAAAATTAAAGCTTTATATGCTTTGAGAGAATTATTGGATTCTGCTGAAGTGAACGAAGATGTAACAACTGAAACATTAGAAATAGCTGTCAAAAAGGCATTAGATGAATGTGTTTATATTCAAGATGTTCAGTTTACACTGTCTTACTATATTTTAAATCGACCTAAGCAAAATACACAAATGATGTAGTTTTCAATATAAGCGAGTAGGGTGGCAAGAATGCGTATATTCAAATATGAGCTCGAAGATGCTCTACAATCGCTTGATAATAGTGTTAGTTATGCAGGTTTTATTAATAAATTATTTCCAACGTTTATATCTAAAGATGTTGATAACATCAATACCATTACCATAAACATTCTTCTGAAGAAAATTCAAGATTTATTATCTTCTGGTTATTACTCCGTATTTATTAATTATAAAAACTATATGACCAATGGCGAGAGGGTATGGGGTATACATCATTTTTGTATGTGTATTTACTTACATGAAAATTTTGAACCATTTGGTACTTATTCATGGGATGCATCTTCACATCCTCAAATGATATTAGATTTTTGGTCCTTGACATCTTCAAATAAATACGAATTACATGAAGTGGGTTTAACTTATAATCAAGTTAACAATTCAGATCATACAGAAAGGATGAACATCGATATTGAAATGGCTTGGGAAGAATTAGTTATATTAAATCCAACTTTTAATTTTCCTTTCTTTAGGAACTTTTTTTACTTAAGTTGTTTATCAATTTTTAATATTTCGGAGTACCAAAAGTTTGGCAAGTTGCTTTCATTAAATTATAGCATTGATCATTTACTTGACCAGTTGAGACATAATTTATTTAATTTTTTAGACTTACTTGATGACTATATGCTTAATATAGATTTAAGTGAGTCAACATACTCTTTTACTGATAGCACTAGTTTTACAATGTTTGCTGAAGTAAGTGAACAGGACTTACTCAATTATGACTTCTCGTTTGTTTCTGACAGTTCTAGTTCTGAAGATTCTACAGCTCAACAGAGCCAAACATTTTCTACATCAGATACACATTCGGCTCCTTCACGTGTAGACAGCTCTTATCTATCTTTTCTTTCAAAGCAAGATATTCACGAAGAGATCACTTCTAACTATGTTCGTGAGCTTATAAAACAGTTCTTTTATAATTATTCTAAAGTCAGCTTTTCTATTCATAATACGTCGATACCAAGTGGATTCGTCGCTGATTTTCTTGATTACTTAAACCGATCACTAGAGCAAATATTTATTAAGGTTGAAAGTTTAAAAGTCAATTATTTGAAGCTTCAATGGCAGAGTAAAACTTGAAGTGCGACATAAACCACCTAATTAATTTAAAGGGTTTATGGAGTATATAAAATTGTCATACCATCATCTTAACTTTGAAGATCGTACTGCATTAATGCTTGAGTCAAGAAAAGAAGGCTTTTCAGCCAGAAAATTTGCTGAACTTATTAAAAGACATCCTAGTACGATCTATCGTGAGCTTAAAAGAAATAGCATCAATGACGTTTATCAAGCTCAATATGCTTCTGATAACACTTTTGCTAGACGTAGACGTGGTCACAGAAAACTCAAAATCGATTCAATCCTCTGGAAATTTATTGTTGAAGCGATCCGTTGTTTATGGTCTCCTCAGCAAATAGCAAAGCGTTTAAAGACATTTCCTGATTTGGATCAAACAATGAATGTAAGCCATACAACGATTTATTCAACGATACGAGCATTACCCAAGGGTGAGTTGAAAAAGACTTATTATCCTGTCTACGTCATGAAAATAAAAAGCGAAAAGCTAACGGTGAACCTAAAAAAGATTCTATATTACAGGATATTAAAACTATTCATGAGCGCCCAGCCGAAGTTCAAGAAAGAAAAATACCGGGTCATTGGGAAGCTGATTTAATTAAAGGTAAAGACAATAAAAGTTCGATAGCAACACTTATTGAACGAAATACACGGCTCTGTATCTTGGCAACATTACCTGATGCAAAGGCAGAATCAGTGCGCAAGGCTTTAACTGAAGCTCTGAAATATTTACCTGCAGAACTGCGTAAAACGTTGACCTATGACCGTGGACGTGAGATGTCAGAACATAAAATACTCGAAGAAGATTTAGGCATAGATGTATATTTCTGTGACCCACATTCACCCTGGCAAAAAGGCACATGCGAAAATATGAATGGTTTAATTAGGCAATATTTACCTAAAGGGATTGATTTAAATCAGGCAGATCAGCATTATTTAAATCAAGTTGCCATGTCACTGAATACTCGTCCTAGAAAGGCGTTAGATTGGCTTACACCATTAGAGAAATTTGCTCAGCTTGTTGATTATCATATGGCTTTTGAAACTGTCGCACCTCATGTTTGAATTCGCCAATTTATTTACCAGACTTCTCATACTTTATCGAGTATGTATTTTTATAAGTATATAGTTGATAACTATACTTCTATTTTTATCAATATTTCTGTACCGGAAAGCCTAAAAAAAGAAGTTTTAGTTAAGGTGAGATCTTTATCAATTTTTATTAAAAATAAGATTAATAAATTAAATGATGTTCTCGTTCATGATCCACTTTTCATAAATGTTTACTCTTTAGTCTTTTTTTACCTAGATAGTTTTTCACAATCTTTAAACTATATTCGATGTTCTGGAGGGGAGCTAGACAAAGATAGATTAGATTTAATATATAATAATGAATTGGAGTATATCGATGCTTTGGATTTTAACTTTTTTCAATACTTGGCGCGAAGATTACCACGCCAAGTATATAGATTGCCTTAATATTTAAAAGAAATTATTTAAATCAATTTCATTCGTTTTGTTGTTACTTTCATTTTTCTGCTGGTTAAACTCCTGCATAGATTCTGCCGATCTTTGTTTGATTTCCTCAATGATCTGCTTTTGAATGTCACTCTGAGGTTGGGTAACTGTATTCATGGCCAGTGTAGAAGGGGAAGGTTGTTTTGGATCTGTAAATCCATACTCAGGCATAGACATCTTGCGAATAAGTTCTTCAGCTTTTTGAGGAAAACTGCTAGTAAAGAAGTTATTTGCTAGTTCACTAAGTACTTCTTTATTTAATTTCGGTTCACTGATAATTACTTGCTGAATATTATCTATTCCAAGTCTATTAAAAATATTGCTTAAAGCTCTTCGTTGGTTATTAATTTCAGGAATTTCAAGCTTTACACTTTTGTGTAATGTATTTAATAAAGGACTTTGATTTAATATTCCCGTTAAGGGAATGATCTTTGAACACTCAATTGAATTTTCACTTTTCATGGCGATCCTCATTTTTTTATCATGCTGTCCAGCAGTCATGATTATCTTGGATTGAAGCTGTTAGGAATATTTGATTCTAATACTACTTTATTTGATTGAGTAGCTGTACGTTCAATTTCACGTTGCTTACTAATTATTACTCGTTCAATATCATTTCTTTGTTCTTCTGGAACAAACGTAAGTACACCTTCTTTCATGTTCCGGATTAGATCAATTTTTAGCGAACGTTCGCAATGCAGATTTTTGATTGTATTTAGAGAGCTCTTTAATTTTTCTTCATTCAATTCGATTTGATCCGGATTGCGCGAAAATTGTAATGCTGTATCAATGATGATGCTGTTAATGTCTTGGAGAGTGGCACGTTCTCTTTTAAGATTCATTAGAACTTTGTCATTAAAAATTTCGTGCTTCATTCCCATATTTTCAATATTGAACCCTTTAACACCATTAAGTATTTGGTCTTCTAGAAGACGATTCAGTTTGTGATCAGGACCATTCTTCATTGCATGGTTAATGATTTGATTCGCTTGTAATTCTTCAAGAGATTGGTGCTCTTGCATATGAACAATAGAAGCATACAAATTGCTAAACGATTTTGTGCTACTATACATACATACCTCGAAAACAGCGATATATCTATCAAAATCAAAGGAAAAAGTTAACGTTAACTTTTTACATTAAACACCATAATTAATGTGCTAACAATGCATTCTACCTTTATTTTTTTTGCGAATCTTAATTTATTGTTATATGTGTCCGAATGATAGTCAATTGCATTTTGTTTTTTAAAAATTGTCTATTTCCATTTTTTAAATTAAAATTAATTGTGCTTTGAAAACTAATATTTTGACAGCATTCCGAATAATTTAAGACAAGATAGTTGAGCTACTTGTTTAAAAACCTAACAGACCTGTGGTCCTTGTTAGAAATAAAGGATAAGAGTAATGAGCATATTTTGCCCTTCGCAGACTGACAGTACATGTCAAAACGATGCAGCAATAGACCTGCTGGGAAAAATTTTTGGTGATGGGTTTATTCAAGCATTCGTGCTGGGTAAGTCCGCTGCTGCAACTGCACCTGCTACGGGTGAATTAACGCCTGTACTCTTTGGTGCATTAGGTCATTTAGCCTTAGTGTTTGCCGCTTTTCTTTTTCTCTTTCTAGTTTTTACTTCCGTATTACACACTGCACGAGATGGTGAAGTCTTTGGTGCTGGAAAGAAAAAACATTGGGTAATACTTCGTATCTTGATGTCTGGTGTCATGATTCTACCCACCACATCATTATATTCAGTTTCCAGTGTGGTACTTATGATGGTGGTATTAGCCTCGAATGGTGAAACTAACAAGGCATACAGAGAATTTTTAAATACTGTTGTTATGAACCCATCGCCATCCTTTGCTTCAGTAGACGGTTTAGATCCGTATGGCTTTCGCGCATACGCAATCCAAAAGCTTCGGCAATACACATGTGTACGTGTTTTGAATCAGAATTTTGCGGCTGAAGGTGTTTCTGTCGGTGAAAAAAAATATTCGGATGGCCAAACTTATTATGTTTCTAATATTGGAGGAGAAAGACAATTTAACAGCTCTCTAGTTGACAGAAATAATGTCTTAGATCAGGGATATTTCGGAGCAATATGTGGTACATCCTCTTACATTGTAGCTAATGCTGACTCTGTTGATTCGAATTTTAAATATTTAACATCTGAAAATCCGGATTTAGAATCATATAAAGATTTCAAAAAACGCTTATTACTCAATATACAAAATCTTAAATTTCAGGGTATTGTTCGATTAAATGAAGCAGTACTTGCATATGTAAATAGATTGCCATCTGAAGCGATTAGTCCTGAAGAGTATGCACGTAATTTTAATCAAGCTTTTAATAATGAAGAATTTGATAAAATTATTACTGATGAAATTAGACGAACTGATGCGTCTATTAACTCCCACTTACAGTCAAATCAAAATAGTTATATTAATAAAACAATTCAATATTTTGCTGAACGTGGTTGGACACAAGTAGCTCTCACTAAGAAGAAACTTGGTGAATTCCAGCGTGATATTTATGAGGCTCGCGCAAAAACCATTTATGAAGGTACGAATCCAGACTTACAACGTCTTAACAGAGAAGGCGTTGCCAGTGAAAAAGAACGTATGATTTATAACGTTCTAGTCACACAGATGGACTCTACTGTAAACAATTACCTCAAGACACCTCAAGTAGTAACAACCCTATCAACTAACGATATTCAGAATTTAATTCCTGAAGATATAACTAATTCAGATGTTTCATTTAAGCAGATCTCTAAAGATGTTGAAGCTGCAAATACCACACTAGTTTCAAATACCATGAGAATCTTTATTGAGACTTTTACTGGCACTGGACAAGCTGATGGCGTAGATGCTGTAACTCGTATGCAGAACACGGGTAATGTACTTCACATTGCTTTAACGGCTGTAGATACTACTCTAACTGGTGTGAGAACTGGTTTATCTGCTGCTGGCGCCACTGGTGCTGTTTTCTCAGATAATATCGGTACTGCTGCTGAAATTGTCATTGGGCTTGTTGACTATTATTCTGAAAAGCTAGGCAAAATCATGGTGATGGGTAAGCTCGTTGCCTATTATCTTGCTGTAATTATCCCGACTTTACCGTTTGTATTCTTCTTCTTCGCTGTTATTGGTTGGATTATTCATATCATTCAAACGATGGTTGGCTTAATTCTTTGGTCAGTAATGCATATGATCCCTGAACAAAGTTTTGTCGGTAGCCAGACACAAGGTTACTTAACGGTAGTTGCCTTATTCTTTAGGCCGATGCTATCGCTAGTCGGATTCTTCTTGGCTTTTATTATTTCTGATCCTTTATTAACATTTACTACTGATGGTTTCTTCGCAATCATGGGAGCTGTACAGTTCACTAATAATGGGTTTATTGCTGCTTTAGCTCAGTTCTTCTGGCTAATGGGTTGGGTAATTTTATATTGCTTAATCCTTTTACCAATTATTTATTTGATTTTTGGATTACCTAGTTCGCTTGCGGATAGTGTATTAGCTTGGTTGGGTACTAATTTATCTCGATCACTTGGCGAGACAAATTTAGGTCAGAATGTAGGTCGTGCTGCAAATCCGGCTGCTGGTTACTATAATACCTCTGGTGGTGGACGAGGTGGCTCTGGCGGTGGTTCCGGTGGTAACGGTGGGGGTGGTAGTCCTGCTGGTGGCGGTGGAGCCGGTACACGTGGTGATGGATCAGTATTGATGAATAAAGGGCAGCCTAATGAACAATCATCGGGAGCTCAAACTCACTTACCTAATGCTACCCCAAGCTCAAGTAATTCTAATTGGCAGTCTGCGGCTGCTGCTGGAGCTAGAGAGGGCGGTATAGGTGGTGCTATTGCTTCGGGTGTTAGCTTCGCGGGTAGACGGGGTCTTCAGAATGAAGCTTCGGCCGGAACAAGCGTCCTTTCCGATGTAAATGCTGGTGCTAATCAAACAGGTTATGTTCCTACAGAATATCGTATTGTTCCAGCAACTACCTCCGGTGCAAATAGCGTTGTACCAGAACCAAAAGATCCTAAACGGTAGTTAATACAAATTGAAAAAGCCATTTCTTTCGAAATGGCTTTTTTTTTGACATATTAAACTTTTTCGTATTTTGATAACCGCGCTTCAAGGTCATCAATAAGTCCATCTAATCGTGTAATCGTACTATTACAAGTATGTATATTACTAATAGCTTTTTGCAAATTTGAATCTAAGCTTTGGTTTTGTTGCTCTAACTGCTTAATGTAATTGACTAACTGAATAACATATTCTTGAGAGTAAGATTTTTGCTGTACAGGTGTATTAATATTTCTTGTGAAATTACGAATACGTGCAACGGCAGCCGGAGTATGATCCTTCATATATTGATCAAAATCACGGGCATTTCTGTCTAAAACATGTGGAGCAAATAAGCCATTATCAATGCCGTCATTTGAATATCGCATATTTGACATACTCAAACTCCTTTAACATTCTTATATATATCTTGATTTAATTATAAATTAGCATTCACAAGGATCAAGCTATTTTATGTAAGGAATTTTTAAAAAACTGATATATTCAAAAAATAAAAATCAGAATCAACAAACTTGCATAATTTTAAGGATTAGAAGAAAATTAGAGGTAGAAAATTCAGATGGTTTACCACTGAAAAAAATAACCTACCTTTAGGGCAAACGGTAAAATGATAACACTTGGTTCAACAAAACTAAGGCTTCTTGTCTTGATGATGTCTGCTGCTGTTATTGCAGATTTACATGCTTCGGCCACCAACTTTGAATATGCCAAACCGTCTGGTCAAACTGGTAAACCATCAAATTTAGATGCCGGTGATTTTCCTTTAACTGGTAATCTTCTCGTTACATCACGTTTTGGTATTACTCGATTTCGATCGGATGGATCACCGCGGTCACATTCCGGTTTAGATATCATCAACTCAAATGGTAATCATAGTCTGTACGCAATTGCGGATGGTGTCGTTATTGCGAATGGATGGATGACCGGTGGTGGTAATTATATTCGCGTTAAAAGGAAAGAAAATAATGACGTATATCAGTATCTTCATTTAGCTACGCGCTCCCCTTTAAATATCGGTACTGAAGTAAAGAAGGGGCAATATTTAGGGACAATGGGTAATACCGGTATATCGTTCGGTACACATTTACATTTTGATTATGCAATTCCACAAAAAGAAGGATCCCGTGCCAGAAATGCATGGCTTGGTAGTCCAAAGGGAAGCGCTAATGCGAATCCATATCAGAATATTCAGACAATAGGTCTAAGTAAGAATGGAATCGAAGGATACTACGTAACTGATCCGACACCATATTTAAAAGATGATATAAAAATAACGGATAGTACCTATAAAAACTATCTCGGTTCTACTATTAGACAACAGTTTAATATCCTCTATGGAGCTAATTTGCCAGTAGGAGCTGGTGCAACACAGCCAAAATTTGCTGGGGTTCAGTTTAAGTTACCTCAAGGATATGGAGCTACTGATGAGCAACTAGCAAAAGTAAATATTTCTGTCATTGAGGCTAGACAAAAAGCTCTTGAAAATGGTGAGATCACTGAAGCACAAGCTTACGATCCAAACATTACTTATCGAGAAGTAGAAGATATTTTTAAAGATTCAGGGCAGGTGGGGAGTTCTGAAGAAACTAAACTTGATATTGGTGATGATGGATCAGTAAAAGGCCACATTGAAAATTTAGCTTTCAAACGTTTCGCTTCTGCTGGCTGGGCTCAAGATCTGGTAAAAGCTTCAAATCGATCTTTATGGGTCGAATTTTTAAATATTGAAATTGCTAAAAACCATCTTAAAACACAACTTTTAAAGCAAAATGAACGCATTGAAGCACTTTTTGCAGCTTACGCAATTGCAAAGGCACGAGTCTTACAAGGTAAGATTGAAGAGTTAAGACAGGCTATTGAAAATGGCCGTAATATTGCTTTAATCAGTCGCCTAGAGCTTGAAGATCTTCCACCGATTGCTTCAGATACTGAAGTAATGAATGCAACAGTTACAAAACGTAATGGAAGTTATGGTTTAACTGGTGATAAGAAAGCTGCAATTATTGCAGTCGCTCAGGCAATTGGTGCAAACCCTAATGACTTAGCTGCTGTTATTAGTTTTGAAACGGCTGGTTCATTTAGTCCAAGCATACGCAATCCAAAAGGGTCTGCAACCGGTTTGATTCAATTTATGCAGTATACGGACGGAACTGGAAATGATAAGACGCCGCGAGATCAATGGGATTATTGGGGCATGACACGTTCACAATTTGGATCATTATCATTTACAGAACAAATGAAGTATGTTGAAAAGTACTTTAAAGATCGTGGATTACGTGAATCTAAACCAGTTAGTTTAGCGACACTTTATGGTTTAGTTATGGGCGTGCCGAAGGGAGGATATACGATTGCAAGACATTCGGCTGTCTTCAGAGATAACCCAGCATGGGATGTGAATGGAGACGGTGTTATCACGGCTGCTGAAGCTGTAAATGGATCAAAATTTAAAGCTCATATTCGAGTTTATTTCCCTGATTTCCCATAATAAGGAGTAAGAAAGTGTTAACAAAAAATATTTTATTAGCCATTACTTTGGCCGGTTCAATTGGTACAAGTTACGCAGCCGATTTGAATGATCAATTCTATCAAGTAATGGATGAAGCAGATGCAAATCCTATCACGTTAAACACTAAGGAAGACGATAAAAACTTTATTTCGCGTTATACAAAATTGAATCAAAAGCTGGCTTCAATTAACCAGCAAAAGAACGCAAAAGTTTATAGCCAATATAAGGCTAGAATTGAGCAAAATTGTTCAAAGCTTAAAACTAATGGGACTGAGTCATCGAGTTCAGCCTATTGTAAATATATTTTGAACTATTCGATTTTTAACATGCTGTGATTAGGAGCCAGAAATGAAAAAATTAATCTTGATATCTTTAATTCTAGGTGCTTCTGTAACTGCTAATGCGAACTCCAAGTTTCAAAATCAGTTCAAGCAAGTCGAGCAAATGACAGATAGTTGCGGTGAAGCAACCTATGGAGATTCGCTTACTTGTTATAACGAAGTTATAGCTAAGCATGCCCAACTTGCTGAAACAATTAAGGGTCATTCACCGGAAAAATCCAAAATTCCTGCATGGAATAAAGCCGTTTCGGATCTATCATCGATTAACAATTTATGCAATCAGATTGGCCAAATTCAGACCGGTATGCAAGGTGCAGCAAGTTTAGGCACCGGTGATTACTGTAGAGCTAAAATAATGGGCTTAACTTCATATAAGGCAGCTCAAATTTTTGGCAGTAAATAAGGCGCATATATTGAATAACCTGAATCCAATAGAGCGAAGTGCGCTGATGTCTGTATCTGAAAGTTTAATCGCGATCAGGGTAATTATAAGAAGAGCACAAGGCAATGGTGGGTTATCAGTTAAAGATATTCAAAATATTGAATCATTAGCTGATGCTTGCCATAACATACCTTCAGTTATTGCCAATAATGAGTCGGAACAGCTCAAGTTTTTGCTTGAGTCGGGTACAAGAGAGGCGAAGATGATTCTTGCTCAAGGAGCTGTATTTTAATCTGATCTGAATGGCGGGCTTAAATGGAAGAATTAAATAATACAAGAATTGAAGATGCTGGAGAAAAATTCGAAGGTGCGCGTAAAGATGCGGCTTCTCCGATCTTCAATCAACCATTTAAGCTAGGAAAAAATGACAGCAAAATAACCAAAAAAAAGATATGGCCTTCACCGAATTTTAGAGAAGACGTTCATAACGGAATTAAAACTAAAGAGCATGCATTACTTTTTATGCTTGTGTATGAAGGTTTATGCAATAAGCCTTTAAACGGGGGGTGGTTCAATATTAGTGGCCAATCATTTGAAAAAGCGTATGAAGATACATTGAATTTTTTGAAAGAAGCTTATGAAAAAAAAACTTATGAAAATAGAGATGTATTAGTTCAAGACTTCAACGATTTTATGAAAGCGAAATATTCTGGTAATGAGTTGTATGCTGCTGGTAGAAGAAAAGGGCGGGTTGTCCAGCATCCATTATATTTCAATTTACATTCTAGAATTCGTTTTAAAAATCTACTTAATATTGGCTGGCCACATAAGTTAATTCTGGATTCAGATTGTTTTGGAGCTTATGAGTTTTCGGATAATGATTCAAAAAAGCTATTTTGGTATGCAATAGAAGGCATCAAGGAGCGGAGGATCCGGAGCTTAGATAATTGGACCAAGCATGATCATTATGAGGCTGCATTACAAGTGGCCAAATCTGAATTCAGAAGTATTATTCAAAAAAGGAAAGAAGAGCAGCCAGACAATAACTCAAAAGTGCGTTCTAAGCCTCCAAAACGCCCTACATTTAATCGACCATTTGTACGGGTAGGGGAAACATATCGTCAATCAAATATTTCAACTGAGGAGTTTTTGAGTACCTTTAAATTTAGAGGGATTGAATGGGGAAATTATGTAACTCAATCTGAAAGACAAGGTTTCCTAGACGCTACTTATGATTCCTTTATAGATCTTACAAGGCTTTGTGGTTTACCACCTTCTTTTGCCTCACTAGGTGGTAAATTGGGTATTGCTTTTGGCAGCAGAGGGCGAGGGTATGATGGGGCAGCAGCACATTTTGAGCTTGATCAATGGCTAATTCATTTGACAAAGACAAAAGGTGTGGGAGCACTTGCTCATGAATTTGGCCATGCGTTAGATGCTTATTTAGCTTTAAAGAGTAAAACAAAAAGAGATTTTCTAACTGAGTCTTTTATTACTAAATACAATAATCACTCACTTAGCCTTTATTCAAGTGGTTTAAAGATAAGTGAATCCGAAAGCCTGAGATGTTTTAAAGTTCTTCTTGAAAATATGATTTTTACTTCAGACAAGAACATAACTGATGAACAACAAGGAAGGACTAATTCTACATTTGCAAAGAATGCATGCTTGTTAGATCAAGGGAGAAAAGAAGCATACTGGACGGATCCAACTGAGCTTTTTGCTAGAGTCTTTGAAGTATGGGTCACTGATAAGCTCAAAGCTTCAGGATCAATTAACGAGTTTCTTGTTTATGGACCAGATGAACCACCTTCAAGCTGGCACACCAAAGTTAATTCATACCCTGAAGATCAGGAAAGATTAAGAATAGTCCATTATCTAGACCGCTGGTTATCAGAACTTGTAACTACATGGAAGTTTGAAAAAAAGAGAAAAATCACTATCTCTAGAATTATGTCGAAAAGTCCCCAATAATATTTATTATCACGATTTAACATTTGTCCGAAAAAATGTGATTTTTTCAAACAACCTTTGTCTGAAAACGTTGTAAAATGAATTTTATATTTGTGTGGAGGGTAGATTATGTACGCCTTAGCTCAAGAGGAAAAATTTGAAAATTCTTCAGTAGCGGAGAATGTAAGACATAAAATTAAAAAATTCCCAAGAGGTCGAGTTTTTTCTATTGAAAATATTCCTGAAACATATGGGAATAAAGAAGCGATTCAACGTAATTTGTCTCGATTAGCTCAAAAAGGTGAGATTTATCGAATTAGAAATGGGATTTACTATAAACCTTTACGAAATAAGTTTCTTAAAGGGCGAATTGTGCCGCCTAATGTCGATGAGGCACTTAAGGTAATTTCAAAAAAATATAACGAAAAGATTCAACTTCATGGTGGTGCTGCGGCTAATAAACTTGGATTAAGCACTCAAGTTCCAACAATTTACGTTTATTACACAAGTGGTGTCACACGTGAGCTTGAAATTGCGGGTATACATGTAAAGCTCATTCATACAAATAATGAAGCTTTAATTAAATATGCAGGTACAAATATTGGTTTGGCAATTGCAGCCTTACAATATTTAGGAAAGGAGCTGGTTTCGGAGGAAGTGATTCTTAAAATTCGTGAGAATCTTACTGATAAAGAATTTCAAAAATTGATGAAAGCACATATAGCGGATTGGATGCATAAAACATTGATTAAATATAGCGATATTAATAATGCCTGTTAAGTACACACATTTAACGCAAAAAGAGCAGTATGGTATTTTGCATTTCTCGGCAAGGCATTTTGGAAAGAACAGCATTGTTTTAGAGAAAGATATTTGGGTATGTTGGGTACTTAAACAAATTTTTGAGATGCCAAATCGCTTATCTATGGCTTTTAAGGGAGGAACTTCTTTATCCAAAATTTACAAAGTTATTGATCGCTTTTCTGAAGATATTGATATTACACTTGATTATAGACAATTTGAGGTTTGCAAAGAGCTAAATCTTGGTCCAAACCAAACGGTTCCGGATTCACTAAGTAGATCTGCAATTAGACGCTTATCTGAAGCATTAAAAGCAAACGTGCAAGAATATACAATGGACGTTGTTATTCCCTATTTGAAATCACAAATTCAACTACTTCCTAATGGTGAGGACTTTGAGGTGATTGCAGAGGGTTCAGAACAAATCCGTTTTATATATCCTTCAGCTATTAAAGAGGGCGGAAGAAGAGGATATATCAAAGACTATGTGCTAATAGAATTTGGTGGACGAAATATAATTGATCCAAGTGAAACTCATTTCATCGAGCCAGATGTAGCAGAAAGCACAGATCATATCGAATATCCAAGTAGCCAAGTAGTAGTTTTGTCACCGGAGAGGACATTTTGGGAAAAAGCCACCCTTATTCATGTGGAATGTCATCGAGGGGTAAGGGAAAATGCCGAACGTCTTTCTAGACATTGGTTCGATTTAACTTCTTTGTATAGTGATGATATTGGTACTCAAGCTATCCAGAATATTGAATTGCTTAAAGACGTCATTTCTCTTAAAAGTACTTTCTATAATGCATCATATGCTCATTATGGAGAATGTTTAACAGGCAGCTTTAGGTTGATTCCCGATCCAGAAGGGTTAACACATCTTGAAAGTGATTTTAGTAAAATGAATGAAGCCGGTATGCTTAATCATAGCTCAATGTCCTTCGAAGATGTAGTAGAACGTATCCGTACAATTGAAGCTCATATGAATCAGATGATCACTGAATTTCATGTTTGATCTAATAATAATGTACTTATAAAACGGGCCTATAGAGACTATAGGCCCGTTTTTTAGATTTTTACAAGCACAAGAACCGTTGATCAAATTTTATAAATCAATCTGTTTATCCACAACATTTAAATTTGAAATTTGGCTGGACTCTACTTTATTATTTTGAATACGTTACGTTTTCAAAAGGTGGCAAAATGAATAGAGCAGTTGAGTTGGGGCAGGCATGCAGCCATTTATTGTGTGGCAAAGTTTATCCGGATGTGATTTGTGTACATGAAGTAGTTAGATCTTCATCCATAAAAATTCCATTCGTAAGTGAAAAGATATCAGCGGGATTTCCATCACCAGCTCAAGATTATGTAGATAAAATGATGGATATGAATGAGCATCTTATCCGGAACGAAGCTGCAACTTTTATTGTCAAAGTTTGCTCGTTATCAATGATAAATGCTGGAATTGATATCAACGATGAGCTTGTGGTTGATCGTAGTTTAGAAGCGAAGAACGACGATATTGTAGTAGCACTTATAGAAAATGAATTTACTGTTAAGCGATTAAAGATAGAAGGAACGAAAGTCTGGCTAGAGGCAGAGAATCCAGACTACAAGAATATATATTTTAGTGAAGGGGAAAATCTGATCGTATGGGGAGTAGTTACGTTCATTCTAAAAAATGTTAGAAAAAGATCATGAACCACACAAACAAAATTTTTTTACTCGTTGATGTCAATAATATGTACACCTCGGTAGAAACGGCTTTTGATCCTTCCTTATCGGGGCGTGCCTGTGTAGTTTTGTCAAGTAATGATGGAAATATCGTAGCCAGAAGTCCGGCTGCAAAAAAGCTTGGAATCAAAATGGGTGAACCATTATTTCAAATCCAAGATTTAATAATGAGAAACGATGTTATTGTTCTTTCAAGTAACTATATTATTTATGGGGAAATGAGCCGGCGTTTTCATAAAA
The DNA here is from genome assembly GCF_003940475.1 of Acinetobacter sp. FDAARGOS_559. Taxonomy (NCBI): domain Bacteria; kingdom Pseudomonadati; phylum Pseudomonadota; class Gammaproteobacteria; order Moraxellales; family Moraxellaceae; genus Acinetobacter; species Acinetobacter sp. FDAARGOS_559. The sequence goes on along the minus strand of NZ_RKJG01000004.1, from coordinate 111,777 downwards.
TATTAGCTGAATACGTTTCTCCAGAAAACCATGAAATATATTCAGTTGATGAAGCATTTCTGGAACTTACAAGTTATAGGGATATATATGATTTGAATCAATGTGCTAAAGACATTAAAGATAAACTAATGAAATTTTTATCTTTGCCCGTTTGTGTGGGGATTGGACGCACGAAAACAGAGGCTAAGTGCATGAATCATATAGCGAAAACCTATCCACATTTGAACGGTATTTGTAATATTTTTGATATTGCTGAAGTAAAAGATTCTATTTATCGTAATACGGATGTTGGAGAGGTTTGGGGGGTGGGCCGGCAACAAAAAAAGAAACTTCAGCTTATGAATATTAATACGATCTATGACCTAATGATGGCTCCACCATCGCATATACAAAGTGTTTTTTCAGTGGTATTAAAGCGTACTGTTCTGGAGTTAAATGGCATATCATGTATTGATATAGAGCATACGCCTCCAACAAAAAAACAAATTGTCTCATCACGAACGTTTGGCCAGAGAATAACAAAAATTCATGATTTGAAAGAAGCAATTATTAAAAGAACACAAGAAGCGTTTACACGTGCGAGAAATGAACAAGTTCTTGTGGGGTGCCTTATTGTGTTTGGGTATTCAAATCCTTTTGATAAAACAAAGCCTTTTTATAAAAAGGAACAAAGCGCATCTTTTGCTGTACCTACGGATGATTTAAGGTTACTGGTTCAAACAGCAACAAGATTAATGGATCAAGTCTATAAGGCCGGAATTGAATTTAAAAAAGCCGGAGTGATTTTGACTTGTCTCGAACCAAAACATACTTACACCTATGATCTGTTAACTGACCATCAGGATCTGGAGAAAACAGAGCAACTTATGAAGGCTATTGAGGATGTACAACAGATCTTTGGTAAAAACAAAATTGGATTTGGGGGAAGTATGTTTAAAAACCGGATTTGGAACCTTACAGCAAATCATCAAACTAGAAATTATTTTAGTTTTGATGGAATGATAAAAATTATGAATTAAAAAAAGATAAAAAAACAAAGCCATAGATAGAGAAAAACCACCTTTCGGTGGTTTTTCCAATTAACGCTTATTTATATTGCTTTAAAATTAAAGTCAGATCCTTAATCAGTTCACCTAAAGAATTTACAACTTCTTCACGTTCTTCAGGATCTTTGATTTCGCCCTTATGTAGTTTCGATACTAACGGTAAGCTTTCTTTAGCTTTCGATAGAATATCCTCAATTACAGTTTCATTGAGTGAAACTTCTTTTGATTTAGGTTTATCTTTTTCAAGATCTGTTTCAAAAGTCTTTTTGAATTTTTGTACTTCAGCAATACCAATTTTTTTAGCTGTTGCAGATTGTTTTTCAACCCAAGCACGTACATCTACTTTATGATCACGATATAAAACTGCAATCTCATACATTGCTGAGAAGTCATTTAATAGATTGCGATTACACATATCTTCCAGAGTTTCGAGAATTTCTTCATCCAACCCATCGGTGATAGCTACAATCTTTGAAACTTTTGCATCACCATAAGCCAGCGTTTTACCGATTTGACGTTGGCTGTATCCTTTAGCCTTTAAGCGAACAATAGCACGACTAATATCATAAATAGTCATGTCTTCATTCATTGTGTTAGCTGTTAACTGGTCCAACTCTGTAAAGCTTTCTACAACAACGGCTGGGATCTTATCAATTCCAGCACGAAGGCTGTTTTTAACTCGTCTATTGCCATCTTTAACAATAAAACGGTTGCTATCATGAGGATGCTTTATAAGAATAACGGGTATACGAACACCGCTTTCACGAATACTTTCTTCAAGATCTTTTTCTTTAGCTTCAATGAATGTCTTACGTGGGTTTTCCGGATCGAGATCGATTAGATGGAGTTCAATTTCTTTTTGTTCGGCATTAGCTTCTGTTTCATCATCCTTAAGGATTGAATCTAATAACATACTCATGATTTATTCTCCTTTACCAGATGTATTGAACACAGATAATTTAAGTTGAGTGCCAACTTGTTTGAATATATTGGTAAATGTTCGTTTGACATCACGTGATGATGTTTTATTAATATGCCAACAAGCAGTGCCATAAGTGACTGCTTCTTCTATAACATTCTTATCCGTTATATATGCCATATTAGATTTATCTTGGTAGAACAAATTGGTTTGCTCAGCCACTTCCAACAACTTAGATAGTTCATTCTTTTGAATATTTGATTTTAAATTAACCATATTGGGAACAATACCGCCAATTAATAACTTGGGGTTGTTCGTTTTTTTAATTTTATTAGCAAAAGACAAATAATCTCGAATACCATCCGATGCGTATTGTTTAAGCATTGTCGGAATTAAAACTACATTTGATACTGATAAAGGTAGAAGCATTAAATTACTTAGAGTAGGGGGTGTGTCGAATATAATAACTGTTTTATATTTCAATAACTTACTAATATTATCTTTAAAAATAGTAACTAGATCAACATCGCTACTCGTGTTTATATTAGCGAGTGCTTTAGTTGGTCGAAAAACGCCAATTGAGCCATTTTGTAAGTCGCACTTAAGATTATGATTATCTTTAAGAAAAAGAGAAATTGCGTCCCCTAAGTTATGTACAGGTGAGGTTGGTCGCGTCACATATTCTGGTAATACTGTATTTGAATTGAGCATTAATAAATGACCAGAGCTGTTGCCTTGATTATCAAGGTCCACGACAATTACCTTGTAGCCATGTTGAGAAAAAAAGTACGCAGAATGTACGGTAAATGTACTTTTACCGACGCCACCTTTTCCATTACCAATAGTTAAGATACCGGCATCTTTAATTTGTGAAGTCTTGTCGTTCATGTGCTTATCCTATTTATAAAAATCAGGGCGAACTCTTGTAGAAATCACTACCCGTCCACCGCATGATTAATAGAATAGCAGAATATTAAATTTATGAAAGTATTTTTCCAAAAAAATTTTCATTTATGAAAACTTAATTAGACATTTGATTCGAACTAACAAACATATCCATAATTTCTAGATCAATGTTTTTGATATTTATAGAATACATTTTTAATGTTTCTATCGCATCTGGAAAAAAATCCAATGGGTTACTTAACTGATCTTCAATAGAAGAGAGGGCAATATTTGGCATTGCTCTTGAGGTTAAGTTGTTGATATAAAACACATTACACCAAGATGGGAAAATAAATTCTTGCTTGAGGTGAAGCTCAAAAATATTTAGTAAAACACCTTTTAGTTTTAAAGCAGACTCAGGACCAAAAACATTTGGTGCATTTAGCGTACCTAAGCAGTAGGAGAACTTTACAGTAAGAGAGTTTTCAGGAATTAAGTGGAAAACGTATACATAAAATTTATTTGGATCGTCATCAGATCTTAAAGTGAAGATTTGATCCTTACTCTCATATTCCTTTTTTTCTTTAAAAATATGTGATTGCTTTTGACCATTCGACATCAAATCATGTATCAGCAAGTTAGCTTTCTGCAACATTTCTGAGGCTGCCACAACATCTAAAACATGTTTCGGATTAGGTGATTGCTTGAGTCTACTCATAAATTTATTAGGATCATTCTGATTTGAACGGAATACTCGTTCAAGTAATTCTAGAGAAAGCTGCATTCGGCACCTTTTTATCTTAAAGGAATGAAGTTTTGTTGGATAAAGCGTGTTGACGATTAATTGGAGTCAATTGTGGTCGAACAGGTATAGGAAGATTACTGAACTCAGAAATATTCCATTTATTAATACCAGCCGGAGAAGGTCCAATCTTACCGATATATGCATTTTTGAATGCTGGAATATATTGCTGAAGATGATCATAGTACATGTCGCTTAACGGAATACTAATAGTTAAGCTTGGAATCCGGATCTTATTCTCACTGGATAAATTTAAATTGACATAATTTAGCGGTAAAAACTTGATAATCAAGTATTTTTCAATAAATGTAAAATACTCAATACCAATTTCACTTAACCACCAAAAGTCATTTTCTTGAGCGAATAACAAGAAATTTTCAGGATTCTTGTCATCTATTCCAAATGCAAACAAACTTGCTTGGTGATGTGTAAATTGAATACTAGAGTAAGGGTTTTTAGTTTCATAGTTTGTTTGAAAAGAACTTAAGAATCGGATGAAATACAACCATGCTCTTAATCGAAGTGCATTTAAAGATGCACTTTCAATTTCATTCTCTTCTAACGCTTCAAGAGCGTCAACGATATGTGGGGGTAGCTTTTTAGCCATTTACTTCACCAGTGTTTTCAATCTCATCTTCATCTGAAGAATCTAGATTCGATTTCAAAGTGAACTTTTTATGTTCTTTAATAATCTTCTTAAGAGCTTGGTGTTCACTGATCCCGTGCATCTGTGATTGCTCTAAAACCCAACTATATGATGGAGTATCAAGGATCTTCTCAATATCAGTTTTAAGTGCACGACTTCTTGCTGAACGATTATCTGTATTCAATAGCCCTTCAATATTAGACATCTTTCGGATGCGCTTTACATCACATTTACGGATATCAAGAGTTTTACCGATCGAAAAATCACTATTGCCGTCTTGAACCATGTTCGCATACGGCTTTACTTTGCTGTAAAGCTGAAGACTATTAATAATGTGGTCATGGCCAGTTACAACCATTCGTTCAATATATGGCGCAGTATCCAAGTCATCGATACGCTTATTACATTGAGCAACGATATCCTGAAGAACTTTTGGATCATTGATATCGCAAATCAACCGTGAAAGTTGGCGCGTTTTATCAATAAGATGAGAAGTACCATCAATATGGAACTGACTTTGAATTTTAGAGAATTCGAGATTGTTTAGGATTGATAAAGCAATCACAAATTCAGCTTTTAGGTCAACAATAAGGTCAAAGTTCTGTGAAATCGCTCGACAATAACTCTGTACTGGTAAACGACGTTCAACAGTCCAAATAGCAGTATCAAAGAAATTAATGAGATCGGCTAATTGATTGTCATTGAAAAGGGGATATTGCTTATTTGAAGATGAAAGAGGGTTATGCAAGTTCGACTTTTCACCACGAGTTATTTTTAAACTCAGTTCTTTGTCATCAGTAAAAAAACCGTTTTCTAAGATGGAAAAGTCCGAAGCCTCTTTTTTAGGTTTAGAGGCGATCAGATGTGTAATAGCCGAATAGTACTCATCTAGTGAGAAATTTAAACGTTGTTTACTTTCCATAATAACCTTTTAATTTAAACTATCTTGTAAGCAACCTAGATCATTGCTTTTGGCGGTAGCTGGAACCCCTAGCTTGCCCTGAACACGCGAAACCACATCTTCTGCAATTTGAACTTGTTGATCAATTGAAGATGAAGAATACGGGTTTTGTGAAGAATTTGCATAGCCATTTTTTGAATTAACATAATGGCCCCATAAAGATAGTGAGATAAATGCAAGTAGAAGTAAAACAATAGCGGCTAGGAAGAGCTGTAAAAGTGAAAACTCATAGCCAAATATTGAAAAGGTTCTTGGCTGTCTTACAGTTGATACAGATGCATGACCTGAAGGTGTGATAGGGGTATATCCACCACCGTTATTCTGGTTGCCAAAAGTTCTATTATTTAAGTTATAAGTTGAGATGATACTATTAAATGCATCCTCCCACTGGCCATTTAAATACTCTTTAATTTCATCAGGGGTGTTAAAGAAATATTTATCTGCTTTAGAATCATAATCGTTTGGATAGACTTTGAAGTCGATATCAGCAATTTCATATGTCTTAGTTTCATCAGTTTCATTCTTAAAGGAAGGTGATATTTCTAGAACTGCTTTGAATTTGACAATTTTATAAGGTACTTCCTCTGAAGTATGCACCGGATCTGCATTCAATGTACTTTGGTCAAAGTCTAAAGCGTAATTAAATGATGGTAGTTCTGGAAGTTGAATTGATACTAATTTGGGAGCACGATTGTGAATTGTGCAATTATCATCAGTATGTACCTGAATTGTCAGAAAACTTTTATCTTCCTTTTCGTGAACATTGCTAGTCACTGAAGGTAAATGAGTCGTATCAGGTAATGACACTTTTTTATTAAACAGTTTCATAGGTTATGCCTTCGCCAATTCTTAGATTTTTCCGAAAATCATTTCTAAAATGCTTTCATCTGATAAGCCAGTAGTCATTTTTGGCTCACCTGTTTTTTTGTTTAAGTAAAATGCTGTAGGAACAGCAATTGTTTGACTACCTGTACTTTGTACGGTTGCTTCAGTAAGGAATTGCACGTTTTCTTCAAGGGCCTTCTTCTCTTCAGGAGTAGGATTGACCACTATATTTGGATCTTTTGAGAACGCTCTTTCGAGTTGCTTTGGATCACGAAGAACAGCAGCCGCCAATTTAGCGCCTTCTTCATGTTTACCAAGTAGCGTGGTTGGAATCCATTTGATCGAAAAGCCTTTTTCTACATATTTACGTGTTGCGCGGTAGGCATCATGACAATTTGAACAACGAGGATCAAAAACGATATACAGTGTATCAACTGCTGAAGCATTACCTTCTTTTGCACCTTTTAATTTATCTAGTAAAGAGATAGAAGGAGGAACTTCTTTATCCCATTTCCCTACGATTTCGGCAAAATCAACAGCTACGTTACCGCCAGTCGGTGCAGCAACTCCGGTTGAATTTGCTGGAGCACCACCTTGTTGTGCTTTTTGCAAAATAGGAAGGCTTACACTATCCATTGTTGCTGTATCAAAAGCATTTCCAGTAATGACCACTTTTTCATCTTTAGTTGTAAAAACAACTTGTGGCTGGCCATTAATTAGCATGGTCCAAGCAAGTAGTTCGCCAGCCATAGGTTGAACGTTAGAAACTTGGCCCAGCTTACTCATTTGAGCAAAAAGATTTTCACTATAAAGGTTTGTGCTGTTTGAAGTTACCCCTGTAGGAACATTATGTGATTCGTAATAAAACCATCCTCCAGCCGCACCAAAGCCAAGTAGAGCTGCCAAAGCAACATGGGGAAATTTAAAGCTTGATTTTTTATTGCTGTTACCAAGTGATTTGGTTTTCATAAAATTCACCTTGAAGGAATTATTTTATAGAATAATACCTGATTTTAAAAAAAACATATATGCAAAAAATAAATATTTTTGCTAGTTGACGGTGATCTCATTAGCTTTCGGAGGCGCTGGTAAATAAACATGAGGATCGGCGTAGCGATATTGTTTAAGGCTTTCTAAAAGCCCATTCCATCCATAGCTGAAATCTGGAGAAATCTTTCTCCGGTGGTAATAAGCTTCTGAGGTGTAGTGTGAAAATGCCGCTAGTTGTTCTACATAAACACTAGGTCTACCAACATTCTGAACAAGAGCCCAAAGCGTGCGGTCATAATTTCTCAACCAGCGAAGCTCACATGGAGCAAGTACCCCTAACGTTCTGGTTTTATAGATCAGTGCAATAAGGGCAGTACGTACATATGCATGCTTTGAAAAGACTTCTTTAGCTACAGGGTGATTCCAGTATCTCTCGACAATTTTCTGTAATCTTTTTCTTTCAAAATACTTAAATTCACGTGGCTCATAATTTTTAGGATTAATAAAAGCTTTTTCTGAAGTTAAGTGCTCAATGGCTTTGTCCCAAAAGTAGTGAAGTAACATATCTTTTTGAGCTTTAATTTTTTTGAACTCTTTATCAGACATGCGTTCATCTGTAGCACAAGCCATTGGTAAAAAAAGTGCATAAAGAATAATTTCGCCATCGCTTAGATTGGATGGTTTATCTAGCATTTGACCAAGTTGATGCATCATCAATTTTTCAAATTTGCTTTGGTCTAGCAGTGGATAAGCATCATCTTTTGGAGAATTTGAGCCTTTGAAATCATCAAAATCTTCGGCATTTTCAATTTCGTATTTTCTGAATCCATAAACAAGATTATGTATTTTGATAAATTCTCTTGGCGATAAAAGAAGTCTATAAAACCCTTTGTCGGTCGCATAGTTGGATTGAATAAAACGTTGTATATAGCGTAAATGTGGCTGATAAGATCCCAGCTCTCCAATTAATGATTCAAGATCATGTTCTTGAACATAGCGTGTGTCCGGTAAGTATTTCAAATTAATTGCATGTTTATACCAGATCCAGCCGACTAAGAGAGCTCCAATAAGAATCGTTGGAAAAATGCAGTTTTCAGAATAAAAGGAAAAAGGAACTACTTTTAAATTCGCTGTACAATGCATTAACGGATTCATTGCGTGATTTGGATCCGGATAACATAGCTTTGTAATAGCATTAGTTGTGAAATCCAGATAACCAGCGTTAGAACCAGTTATCTTTTGAATAAATAATTGAAGGTAATAAAATGGAAGTTCAATTAACCCGTACACGTTTCGAGTAATTGTGATAATTGCCACTTTACCAATTTTCCATCCCCCAAAAACTAATAGAGGGATGCCTACACATAAAACACCAATCAAAATGAGTGTGTCATCAGTAGATCCATGACTTGCATTATGATTATTTGACATATACGGCCTATATTAAGCTTATCCGACCTGAATCTGACTCCAGTCTTCAATAGTTGAACTTGATTGTTCATCGAAGGACTCTTGATCAACGGGATTTTGGATTTGATCAATCGTTTCTTGTTTTGGTGAAGCTAAAGTGTATTCAGGGGTGGGTGAAAGAGCATTGGTAGTTAGATCGTCTAAGATAGGTTTCTGTAGAGGATCTGGATGACTAGTTGCTGTAATCATAGTTTCGCTATGAACATAACTTTCTAAAAGTGCAAAGGCTCTGGTGCTTTCAGTATTGAAGCTGGATGCCATGATTTGAATATTCTGGAAAAACTTCGTTTCATTCGTAAGCTCAATAAAATCATCAAGGAATGCAGAGATTCCCAATTCAAAAAATTGATTCTCAAGAGCTGCCAGTTCGTTGAAATTCCTATTAGTAACATACGTGTAATACATAAAAAGTTTGTATGCCAACATATTGGACATTTCATATAAAGCGGTTAGGCAATAAAGCTCTCTTTGATATTGAGTTTTACCAGTAAGTGTTTTAACAAGCGCCTCATGATGAAAGTTAAGGGCAATTTTGCTCTCATTTTTTCCAACGGCTCCAATTAACTGAAGTGATTTAGTAGGATGAAAAAAGAAATATGAAATGAGATGTGCATAGAAGCTATGCACATCAATCTCTTTTATATTCTTAAACTTGTCCAAAAAATCACGTTGGCGCTTAGGTAGCTTGGCTAAACTAACAGAGATTCTTAACCGGTGTTTTTGAGGCATAAGTCACCTCAAATCAAAGCTTCGAAATATACTTTGCACATTTATACATGCCACGTGCATTCGCAAATTCAGGCTGTTTTACAAGGTGCCAGTTATCATAGTTGAATCGTTTAAGTAGCTCGTCACCAAGCGTGATTGAACCTCCACCAACGAGCAACACTGCTCCTAGATCTTGACCGTCTTGCACATTCACTTTGATAGAGTTTTCAATCTGATCAGTGATTTCAACCTTTGCAGCATTTAAGATTTTTGAAATATCGTGATCTTTCCCGCCATGATTATAAATGCCGGTCTTCAAGGCTTTAGAGAGTCGCCAATCTGTAATATTTGAAGAAAGCCCGAAAAACTCCTTAAGATTTTGACTTACCTTATTTTTTAAAGTAATTATCCCTACATCTAGAGTGTCGCAGCGAGAAGCTTGCATGGTGCCGCCACGGGGATTGATCATTGCAATATCGGTAGTGCGACCACCAATATCGATAATTGCACAACCACCTTCCCATAAATCTTCATACATACTTGAGCGTTTGCCATTATCATCCATGAGAGCATCAAAATAAGCACATTGACCTTCAGAAAGAACGATATGGTTTAAAATTTGCAAAGGATCATTTTTTTTGTCGTGCTCATAAAGATTGTAAACAGTAGGGTTGTTAAAATCCTTATTAATCAATAGATTTTGAGTTTTGTCAGCAATCAACTTCTCATTTTTAGCTTTGTCTTTACCACCGTAGTACCGATTTAATGGTAAGCCAGTTGCAATTTTAAATTTACGGTATTGGCCATCAAAAGCTTGGTGAAGAGCATGGTGCACAAGTGCGACATTCGCATCACTTAGCGGATAATCTTCAGTACGTGTATCAATATGCTCTTTTGTAAATTCATCGACAGTAAAATACTTGCCATTAACGTGAATGATTTGTTTGTTTACTTCATCGGTATCACCAATAATGGTGCGTCCATTGGCTACTCGACTTGGTAGACGAAATGATTTACCCACTTCACCACAATAAATCTTGATTCCGTCATGGCCATCATCGACGCCAACTGTCAAAGTTTTATAACCTTTCATATCTATTTCCTTTAATTATTTGGGAGATTTAATTTTTCCGAAGAAAAAGCCGATAATGAGCTGGAAAAAATACTTGTATGGCATTTTTAAATAGTTCTCGATTAGCCAGCATATCGGGACAGCAAAGATACCGACGATTATCGGAATTTTTGAAATATTCCAAAACAAACATCCGAAAGCGATAAGAAATAGGGCTATAGGGTTAATGCCTTTTAAACTAGGGTTATTTGAAGCTTTACCCCAATCTATGAAATTATTGTTGTCTTCCATATTTAACTCCAAAACTAGGCTATAAGGGCATCAAAGCCTTTTTTGCTGATGAGTCCCTTATTCAATAAATCTTTAGCCTGATTTTCAAAATTTGGTGATGAGTTTTCTGTACCTTGTGGATTGTCATTCATCATCTTTCGAATGTATTGGATAACAAGTCCATACCCACCGGCCTGAATAGCCAGATCCAAAAGGTCATTACGAATGGATTTAGAGAAAAAGAGGTGTTCTCGTACACCTATTAATTTCCCCTCTGGCGTCTCAACGAGGCGCTGAGCAATAAATGCATGTGCTGTAGAGATAGTTTCGGTTAATTTACGATGTTGTTGGTCTGGTGGAACCAAATCCATGATACGAGGTAGTACGTTTGCAACATCGTTACTATGGATTGTTGACATAACGGGGTGTCCCGTCTTTGAGAGCTCAATTGCAGCAGAGAAAGATTCTTGGTCACGTAATTCAGCAACTAGTAGTAGTGCTGGTTTACGTCTCATTGCTTCTCTTACAGCTAGGCCAAAAGTCATGAAATGTTCAGGTATCTGACTTTGAACAATGATTGAATGCTTACTTTTAATGCCGTCGTATCTGAATTCGATAGGTTCTTCAAGAGTAATAATATTGCCCTGAATATGTGTATCTTCTTCATATACGTAACGAACCATTGAAGCTAATGTTGTTGATTTTCCGTGACCAGTTTCACCAACAACATAAGTGATGCCTAGTCTCGGAATGGCTTTTAGAACGAACTCTTCAGTTAGGCCGATTTGATCATAGGTAGGTGGATCAGATGGAATAATACGTTGAACAATTTGAAAGGAAGAGTTGCCAGTTCTATCATTACAGGCACTCACATTACAGCGGAAAATGATTTTCTCTTTTTCCACTGCATTCACATGTAACCAGCTTTCATCATTCTGTGTAGTTATATACCCTTTACCACTTTTCGAATTGCGATCTTGAAATGCGCTACAGTTATACGCGAAATTTAAACCTTTCCCTTTTTTAATTGAGCTTAGTGCTTCATTACCATTAATAATGGTTAAAAACATATTAAGCTCAACATCTTTAAGGTTCTTCAGAGTTAATGCATAAAGCTTATTGTAACGACGAATGAGTATTGGTCTACCGGAGTTGATCAATACGTCACTCGCGTTAAAAGCATTAGCAACAGTTAAGATTTTACGCACATCTTCTTCAGAATTTATGCTGATGTTATCCAAATCAATTGTTTCATGTCGCAACATTTGATAGGGGTGTTCAGCTTTGGGCTCTTCAGCGACGGTATCTCTAGCATAAACATTCATAAGCTGTTTCTTTTATTGTTGAGTTTCAATCGCAACAGGTGTTTCAACCGGATCCTTAACGACTGAACGTTCTTTGATGCTTAAAATTCGGCTATTCCACAATTTAGTGTTGTTCACAAATTGAGGTAAAGAAGTAATCTCAAAGTTGGTCTGGTTCAACATAAGTGTATTGCCGTTACCAGTAAGGGCGATATCCCGACGAGCAATTGCTGGCATCGTAATTTTCCCGTCCATGACAAAACGATGGAATGCAATCATTCCTTTATATGTTTGGTTGAGACGGTTTAATTGATGCTTGAAAATAGCGTCTGCTTCACGAACACCATCTTCAATTCCTTTATTCATTGCTTCTTTAAAAGCACGTTCTTCGGCACTATTTTTAGGTTTTAACTCGTTAGGTAAGGCGTCCACACCGATTTCATAGCTCTTCACATTAAACTGTAAAAAGTCACGCCAGTTTGGTGGGGTATGTGAGAAACGAGCATTTTCTTTAATTTCATAACGGACACCAAGCACTGAAAGTGTACGAGGGTTTTGAACATCACTAATATTGTTTGCCTGAACAATGACAGGGGGAACAACAACAGTATTAATCATTAAACGCTGAAAGTCGTAAATAGAATCAAGCTTGCGTACATTGTTTGGGTTGTAAACGACTTTATCAATTTCAGTCAGTCGAGCACGTAATGCATTTCGTGTAGCTGCTTCATGTACTAGTGTTTTGATTGATTCAAGTCGGGCTGAGCTTTCAGCTTGTTTTGCAGAGTCATCTTGAGAAATGATGATTGGTGATTGCTGCAAGTAATATTGGTAATTAGGTAAATCTGCCATAGTCTTAATCCTTATCTTTATTTAAATGACGGTTCATTTGATTAACGATGGATCAATGTGATTGTTTTATCATTTTCATCTACATCAACAGTTGCAGAGTTACCAAGTTGCAAGCCAACATCTTTAATGAGATCAAATCCAGTTAATTTGCGTTTGCTGAAGTTTACGATTGGGAGCTGATGAATGTTACCAGCTTCAATAAAGCGATATCCGAAGTGATAAGCTGCACTTTGAAGGAGGGTCTGAGGTTCCCCGACATAGTCAACACGAATAACGTCAGTTCTAAAGCTACGTTGGCGTAAAGCTAAATCTTCGTTAAAGGCTTTTTTATCTAGGGCATAAGTTTGTTGTTCGGCTACAGCATCTTGAGCAGCTTGACTCAAAATACCTAAAGGCGATTCAACATCAAATTTAGGGCTTGGAACGTAGTAGTAGCTTTGGCATCCAGTCAAAGTGGCAACAGAGATACAAAGAACAGTGAGTGAACGACGAATTGAAGGTACTATTTTCATAATTACACCTAGTGTTTGCTATTGTTAGTAGAAGTGCTCAAGGCAGCTTCGGCTTGTAGCAACAAGTATAAATTCTAAATTTTAAAAAATATATAGTATTAAAAAATAAAAAAGAAGAATAAGCGGTCTTAAGTTCATATAAGTTGCGAACCAAAAACGTCAAATCAAAAGTTATTGCTAGTTGAGCTGGTAAGGTTAATTTGTGAACAGTTTCTAAGACGAGAAAAGACGAAAATTCTTTAAAAAATTAAATAACTAGTTAATTTCATCTAAAAAATATGAAATGTAATGAAATAAAAGAATTTAATTCCAAATAAATTTGGAAACTTGTAATTAAATTTAAAGAAATTCACAAATTAGTAAAACAGTTAAAATATTTGGACAAAGGTGGACAAGGCTAGTCTCTAATTAAAATCAAAATTGAAAGTTATATAATGTAAAGCGTGGTATATAACATGGTGAATTTTATAAAATTATTTGAATTATATAATATTATTTTATTTTTATAATGCAAATTAATTATGTATATGAGACAATTTTTATCGAATAATATAAGAATGAATAATTTTCTATATAATTATTAAAAATGTATAGTTTTAAAAAATAAAATTTCAAAGATTAATTATTTAAAATTTAAAGATCAATAAATCTTTTTTATACGTTTCGATAAATTTAAAAAAAATAAATTACATGTTGCATCACGTGTTAGGTTGCGAGTGATATCTGCTTACAGGATAATGAACGTACTTAGTGATAGCTCAAAAGTGGAATTTAATAAAGTTAAGGATGGGTAACGAGCAAGGAGTGTTGCAAACGGTAAGTTTTTAAGCAAAACTGCAATCTGATGAGACATGGTCTAGAACGAAGTGAAAGCAGTTGAGCAACACTCCGTATCTGATAGATGTAATAAATTAAAAGTTATCGTGGTGTTTGAATTATGAAAGCTGGCTCGGAATTAGAATTCAATGCAAAAAAATATCCAAAAAGTATTAAAGGCTTGGAGACACGTGTATTTGATTATTCTGAGAAAACAATAATCAGATATACCAATGTTTGGAAAAAACTATTAAAACAATATGGGTTAGAAGATCAAGTTTTGGTTAATCCCGAATATACGTTGGAAACAGTAGTAAATAATCTTATTTCTGAATATGGAAATAATGAATTGCGAAACTCTACTTTTAGACACTATCGATCTGCACTTATTCATCGTATGGGAGTGATCTTGAGTGAACAAAAGAGGGATGGTGAGAAGCTTGTAGCTTTGCCTAAGCTGGCAAGGCTTTTTGAAAGTTTGAAAGCTGTTGAGGCGACAGATGATAAGAAACAGCCGAACCGTTCTAGTAGTTCGAAGCTCAAGTACTTTCCAAAAGATCTTTATGAATTTGTGTTAGGCAGCAGTTTTAATTTGAACAGGTCTAATTTGGGATTGATGTTAAAGCTGTTTATAGAAGCAAATACTATGATTGGATTGAGGCCAGTGGAGTGGCAAAGCTTAAGGTTGGCATGTGATGTTGAAGAGAGATGCTTATCTCTTGTGGTCGATAATGCAAAAAATACTCAGGGTAGAGCGAACGGCGACATAAGGATTCTTAATATGATTGAGCCTGATTCAATCAAGCTTAAGAATCAATTAAGGGCAATACTTGGGTTTAAGAGATTGCTCGATTTAGAACTGGAGGCAAGAGCTAGAAAGTTCTTAACTGAAAGAAGTAGAGAGACTAATGAAACTTATAAAATCTACATCGCAAGTAAAGAGCCAGACAGTTTTGAATTTGAGTTCATTCATTGGAAAGGTTCCCAAACCGTTAACTGTATAGAAGCCGTAAACTGTATAAAACCTGTGAATGGAACTGGAGAAACCGTAAACTGGATTTCTACTGAAAACGAACTTGAGCAAAATATTGAAGATAGAACAAACGGCGCATTACCTTCCATAAACGGACCAGATACCGTAAACAGAATATCGTCCGGACATGGCCAGGATACGACTGACGACAATAAAGCTGGAGGTGGTGAATTTAATTATGAGCGAGTGATTGAAGACGGCGCTCATTCTTCCGTAAACGGGATAAATACCGTAGACAGAATAAAGACCGTAGACGGAATAAATAAAGTTGATGGAAGTGATCACGGCGCATTACCTTCCGCGAACGGACCAGATACCGTAAACGGAATAAAGGCCATAGACGGAAATAATACAGTTGATGGAATTAACGCCGTTGCCGGAATAAAGGGGGGTGGGACAAATCAAGCCATTTCTACTGCTTCTACTGCGCCAGCTCCAGAGTTGACCGACTTCGGATTTAATTCAGTTGCCGGTGAAATACAGCAAACGGGTAGAAATACCGATCACGGAAAAATGGCTGCCTTATTGGGTGCTTATAACGCCGTGGTAATTGAGAGTTATGTTGATCGTTATGGCACGATTCAATATGCACTATGTCAAAGTGTGATGGATTCATTGCAACGTAAATTAAAAGATATGAGCAATGAATTTTATGAAAAGAAAAAGTTTGGTTTACCTGAAGAGTTAGCTTCAAATAAAGCAAATGCTACGATTTACAGTACACGCCATCAAGCGGTAGCCAATCGGAAAAAATATAAGTGGAAAGAAGAAGAGGTCGCAGGTTGGTTTGGGCATGCAAGTGTTCAAACGGCGTCAAGACACTATGGTGTGGCTGGTAAGGGTTGGGGTGATAAACCTATGTTTAGAACTTCAAAATTTAGTCTGGAAAAAGTCAGAATGAGAGAGCAACAACTTAATCAAACCAAACAGCTCACTGAAGAAGATGTATTAAATTCGGTTTTATCAGATAAAGATTTAGATGATCTGTTGTAATTAAAAATGTATTCCGGTAATTTTTAAAAAATAGATATATCTTTTTTTAAAAAATCGGTGGTAATATGAAAGCGAGACTTTTGCTGGCGGCTATCATAATTATTGTGATTGGTGGGCCACTCTCATTTTTTTATTATTTATACGGCGGTTGAGCAGCAATGAAGATACCCCTAATCATAATTGTGGTTTTATGTACTTTGTATTTTTTAAATCTTTCATTGAAATCAAATATGAAAGACATTCACAAAAAAGAGATCAGCGATAAAGCTTATTTTCGTCTGAGTAGCGAATATGGCTTTGTTAAGGCAAGTCATGCTGGAGATGAGATGCGGTCAAAAATCATCAAAGCATTATCTGATGGCATAATAGATGGCAATGAATATGTATCTATAACCGGAGAAGAGCCTGACTATGATCTTAGTACTGATGCTGAAAAAGCAACATACAAAGAGGCAAAACAAAAATTTATTGATGAATTTAAACCTTCATAAATAGAGGCCAATTAATGAAAAAACTATTTATAGGGCTCGTAATAATAGTAATTGCACTGATCATCGTTACTCAGTACTTCAAAGCTAGGAGTTACAAAGTTGAGGTTGATGATAAGGGTTACTACATACTCAATGAAATGTATGAGCATGTTAAAAATAGTAAGGCTGGAGATGAGCTTGAAATACGGCTTCACACGGCGTTGGATGATGGGATTATCACTCAGGCTGAATATACATACCTCACGGACTCTGAATTGCCATCGATGACAGTTCAAGCCAGTGATAAAGAATATAAAGAAGCCAAGCTAAAAATTTTAAAAGAGTTTAAAAAAGTTTCATAAATGAAAGTTTGTATTTATAGCGCGGTTTAGTTCCGTTCTCGGACTAACATACAGTAAACGGTATTACCGCCGTGGACGGATAAAGGCTCTCCCCAATAGCCCTAATTTATATAGGTGGCTTAAATGAAAACAGATGATGTTATTGAACACATCGAAAAACAAAATGTGACAGCAGTAGAATTACTCGATGAGTTTGATCCGAACTTGCAATTCAAATTCGCTAAAGCAATGACGGCGTTAAAACAGGTTATTGATGATGTTCGGATTCTTTATCCAGATGCCTCTTACTACATTCAAGATGATGCTTTTTATCTAATGCTAGGAGATAGCCATTCTGGTGATCATAAACAGAATGCAAATACAAATTTAATTGCATTGACTGATAATCATAAATTGGCAGGGTGTATCTCTGGTGGAGGATTCTAAATGAATATGTCAAACGAATATAAACCAATGCTTATCAAGCACAATAAGTCACAGCCACGTATTAAAAGTATCGAGGACAGGGTATTTCAAGTCTTTGGCATTTTTGCGCTAATTGCTTTTGGGTTAACAACGTGGGACCTCTTTGCCTCTGGGGAGCTCTCAGTTCTAAGTTTTAATATGACTTCTGAGGAAATACATCAGTTATCTGAAGCTTTTATGGAAGCGCTCTTTTCCCGTGTATTTATGTTGGTCATTTTTATTTTCTTCGGTGGTTTTGCCCTACTTAATTTAATCAAACTTATTCAATTGTTTGATTCTGGCAAATAAATTACATAAATAACTTAATAGGACTTTATTATGAAATCAGTAATGCAATTAGGCAAACCGAAAGCTGAAAAAAGTATTTTTCTATCCCAGCTACTTTGTGAATATGAAAATGATCCCACCAAATTTAAGATTATATCAGCTCCAGTAGATACCTCTCAGCTAAACCAAGTTTATAGAAGTACATGCAACGTCGAGGTTAAGTGTATTAAGAAATCAAAGTAGGATAAGCCGTTCTCATTAGGAACATTACATAGACACGGCGTACCAATTCCGGCTACGGAAAAATACAGTAAACGGGCTTGGGTCCGGACACGGCGAATATTAAGTTTTCAGTTATGACAGATGAAAGGACTAATTCCGGAAGCGGAGGAATACAGTAAACGGAAATAGGTCCGTACACGGAAACACAGCTTCAAACGCCGTGATAATTTAAAAATAGACCAGCTTTAAAGCTGGTTTTTTTGTGCAAGCTATTTATAATTAGAAACTATAAATTTTTTAAAACTAAAAAGTTTTCTGAAATATTTTTATTTTCTTAGGTAATTTTAAAAAAAAGATATTGCAGATTTTTAAAAATACTAAGACAATAGCCACTATAAGCAACTGACACTAGATGTGCAGTTTAATTCAAGCTCGTGCCTTAATAATGACGAGATGAGAACTATGAAAGAGTCACAACAACAAGACATTGAACTGTCTTCTTCTTCAGATGAATACAGTACGTGGGGGAATCCTCGCAATTCTCTGAATGTAGATGTTAGAACTAAAGAGTTCTATTCAAATCTGCTTACGCGCATTATCAACTTCAAGATTATTGTTCTTGTTGCTTTGACATTAGTTGTACTTGCACAAGTTGCCTATATCGCTGTTAAAAGAAATTTTGAACAGCTTGTTTTTGATGATGGTTCAAGTACTCCTTGTATTTATAACCCTCTAACTAAAACCTTTCGGCAATAATAAGCAAGGAATAGGTAATGTCTGAACAAAAGCAGAATCAGAACCCGAAAACTAAACCTCGTTTTCCAACTACACCAGAACAGGTTAATAGTGGGTTGGTCGAAATGGCCAAAAAGAATGATGAACTTGAAGACAAGATTAAAAGTCAACGTCGTCAATTATTAGGCTGCATTATCGGTATTGGTGTGTTGGGTACAGCAGTTGCAGTACTTGGTGGCATTATTGGATTGATGCCAAAAGTCGAATACTTTCAGACCGTCAATAATGAAGTAATTTGTAAAATCAATCCGAATGACAATCCTGCATTTACTGACGTAAATGTTGCTGAATTTGCTTCGGAAGGTTTGCTAAATGCCTATTCACTTGATTATCAAAATGCTGACGCTGATATCAATAACACTTTACGCCGTTACTTCACAGATCGTGGGCGTGAAAGCTTCATTACTACACTACGTCAATCAGGTTTGATTGACCAAATCCGTAACAATTTCTTAGTCCTTAGAACTTCTAAGCTGCAAACACCTGAAGTCGCTAAAAATAATGGCATTGATAGTCGTGGCAATCGATTCTGGATTGTTATGCAACCAGTTCGCATGGACTACTTCAACGGTAAATCTCAACCGGCTGATACTCGACAATATATGGCTGAAATTCGTGTTGAAGTTACGCCACGTGATGTCTATAACCCGAAAGGTTTAGGTATCGCCAGTATCGTTTTACGTGCAAAAAATTAATTTAGGGAAGTCTCAAGATGCAGCTAAAGTTTAAAAATCTTGCACTGAGTATGGCGCTAGTCGTTGCTGGTAGTTCTTATGCTGAACCAAGCCAACAACAATCAGGCCAGCAACAGCAAGCTACGGCGCAGCAAACTGTGCCTTCTTCTCAACCACAGGGTAATAACCAATCTCAAGGGAATAACCAGCAACAAGGTCAACAGCAAGCCAATAATCAACAGGCTCAAGCTGAAGCGCCTTCGTATATTGGAACACCTCCACCAAATACGATTAATTTAGGTAATGTTCAAACTTTTGGTAATTCGTTCCCACCACCAGTACGTGTAGCGAAAACTAAAGATGAGATTGTTGCTGAAATTTTAAGTATGGAACTTACCCCGCAACAGGTTAAAAACATCAAGGATCTGCTCTTACGTCAAGAGCGGGATGCTTCTACACCATATACGACAACGGCGCGACCAATTGTACGCTCTGTTCCAATTGATTTGAGCCCAGCAGCTCAACCGCCAGTCTTACGGCTTTCTATGGGCATGTTAACCAGTATTGTTTTTAGCGATCTGAGTGGTAATCCGTGGGAAATTGAAAAAGTTACGTTCAACAAAGAACTGTTTGCAGACGACAGACCAGAACAAGGGCAGGGTCAAGGTGAAAAATCTGATATTTCATCTAAAAACACGAACATATTTTCAATTGAACCTCTTACCGCTACCGCTTACGGAAACGTGACAGTACGTTTAAAAGGTTTATCAACACCAGTAATTTTCATTTTAGCCACTGGTCAAAATGAAGTGGATATGCGTATTGATGCGCGACTAGCTGGGCGTAGTCCAACATCTGTCAACTCTTCGTTACGCGCAAATATGAATGCCACTGGCGTTATGTCGAGTATTGATAGCCAGACACTACTATTTCTAGATGGTACGCCTCCAGTAGAAGCAGAACGCATTAGAACTTCAGATACAAGTGTTGAAGCTTGGAATTTTAACGGTCAATACATTGTTCGTAGTAACGATACAGTGCTTTACCCAAGTTATAAATCAACAGCACGTTCAACAGGCGGCACAAGTATTTATGTCTATCCGGATCCTATTAATCAGGTAACGATTAGTAGAAACGGACAACCGACTACAGTGTATTTTAATAATTAAGGTGTGCTATGAGTGCTGAAAATAATACAAATAAACCAGATGACATCCAGTCTTCGCAAGAGCAATTCACTGGTCAAAATGAAGCGACTCACTCGACTCATAATTCCGATCCTGAACGCAGGGATCCATTGACGCCTGAATATGAGACGTTTGAAGAAAATCAGACAGCAACTTGGATACCAAGAAATGATGCAGATAATCGCATCAATATGAAATTTGGTGATAAGTTCAAGCTCTACTGGCGTGAAAACGGTGTGTTCCGTTTTATCATCATAACTGTTGGTGCAGTAATTCTTCTTATCCTATTTTTCCTCATGAAGTTCATCTTCAGACAGGATGCGCCGGAACAAATTAATCCGGCAAATATTAAGATGGATGCTCCGCAAAGCAATACTAAGCAAGCGGAATATGTATCACAAGAGCAATATACAGCTATACGTAAACAAGAAGAAATTCTTGCAAGACAGGCGGCGGCTAAAGGCGAAAGCTATACACCACGTAATCTTGTTATTGCTCCAACAGATGCTCAAGGTCAAGTGGTATTACCTTCAACATCTAATGCTCAATACGGCGCTATGAACCCGCAACAAGCTGGTTTAATGAATAGTACTGGCCAATTAACTTATGCAAATCCAGCAGTGGCAGGACAACAAGGTCAGATGCAACAGCAGGGAATGCAGCAAGGCCAACCGCAACCTCAATACATACCAGTTCAAACACAAGATTACGTAAGTGATGTTGCTGCGAATTATGAGCAAAATAACAATCAATTTGCGAACTGGTTTGATGAAGAAAGTCAACGCCAAATCACTGCAAATAAAGAGCAAGAACAAACAATTAACAGTTTTGTTCTTAAACAGATTGGTCAGATCACGGGTGCTGAGTTTGACGCTAACGGAAATATGATTCCGAAGAGCAAAGACAAAAAAACTAAAGCCGGTTCATACGCACAAAAAACCTATTACACGGCGCCAGCAAGCGCAGACAATTCCGGAAACGGAAGTAATACAGGTAACAGTGCAAACAATGCTCAGGATGCTTCGCCGTTTTCCGCTAACGGAAATAATCCAGTAAACGGTAAAAAGTCCGGAACCGGAAAAGTGTTGATTCCAGCCGGAACTCGTTCAATTGCTCGTTTATTGGGTGAAGTGAATACAGATGACGGCAACCAAGTCTTTGCACAAGTTACCAATGGCCCATTAAAAGGCCGCAAAGTGTTTGGAACAGTTTCTAAGTCAAATGACAATATTCAATTCAAAATTGATCGTGTCTTGAGTGATGGTAAGAACAAAGAATTTTCTATCGACGCCGTGGGTCAAACGTTGCAAGGCTCATATGGAATGGCGACATATATCAAACGCCATACTTTACAGCGTTATGGTGCATTAATCGCAAGTGGTATTGCACAAGGTTACGGTCAGGCATATAGCCAAGCTTATGGCCAACAAACTTATACAAGTGGTGCAACAGTGATTGAGACTAAGGATCCATCTGGTGAGCGTATTGCCGGAAACATCATTGGTCAAGTTGGCCAAAATGCAAGTCAGGAAATTCAGCAAATCGGGCGTAAACAAGTGACATATATCACTCCAGTCGGCACCGTTTTCTACATTTTCTTTAACCAAGATGTGACTGAATAACAATCGAATTTGGAGAAATTAAAAATGTCAAACGAACCACAACAACCTAATTATGATGACGATTTTGACTATCAGACACAGGCACAACAACCAGTTGATTCGACTGATAGACGTAATAAGTTCATTTTAATTGGCGCAGTTATCTTCGCTATTTGTGTTCTTACGTTCATGTTTATTTCAACAAAAATGAAAAAAGCACCACCGAAAGATCAAACTATTGAAGCTCCAGCTCCAGATCAAACGGCATATCAACCACCGCCACAACCAGTGCAAATGCAGCCACAACAACCGGTTGGATATTCGCAAAATTCAATGGTGGCCGTGCCAGAAACGATGCCAAAGTCTACTGATCCAGTGAACGGTACAGTGATGGTTAAAGATATGACTGGTAAAGACGTTGATGCTTATTCCGTGGACGGACAAAACGCCATTATTCAATTCAACAATGCTAATGGTTTACAGCCGATCCCATTGAATATGCCAGCTCCAGTAGCGCCAAATATCAATAATCAGGCGAATAATTTTAATGAGCAACGTGTGATTACGTTAGAGCAAGAAAATTCACAGCTCAAGGCTCAAAACAATTCACTACGTACATTGGCCCAAGATCAGCAACTTAAAATTGGACAGTATCAAGCATTGATTAAAAATGCACGCGCAAACAACGGCGCAAATATTGTGCAATTACGTGAAACTAAAAAAGGTGTTGCTTTGAATAAAGCATTACCACGTGGACAAGAAGTAGTAGCGACTGTAGGCAATCGTGTTTGGTTATCTGACGGTAAGCAATATAACTCATATGGAGTAGGCCAACGTCTACCAACGGGTTATCGCGTTCTTGATGTAAATGAAATGGCTGGCGAAGCTTCATTTAAGTAACAAAGCTACAAACTAGACCAAGATTATAGGGGGCGCGCATGGAAACTATAGATATTTTGCAAAATATGGGTTTCTTCTTCGTAGCAGCTACCGAATTGCTTCGATACTTCTTTGTAGTGTCTGGTTTTTACATATTTCTTCATGCGCTGGTTGATTTTGTTCAAATTTCACAACCAGCTTTAGCAGGACGATTTATGACTCAAATACGCCGACCAAGCGCATTTGGGGCATCGATGAAACTTATTATCGCAGCGTTTCTTTGTACGTTGGGTTTAAGACTTCAGTTGCTAGACATCGTTGGGTCACTCATTAGTGACACAACACCAGCAGGGGTAACTTATTACGATTACACACAGTACACAGGCAGCTCTTATACAGACGAGCTCAACTTAGCAGTATTGGTAATCATCGGGGTTTTACAATTTTTTGGATTATTAGCCATTGGTCGTGGTCTATGGATCTGGCGCGATAATGCTGACGGCATTGCCAAATTATCTGTAGGTCAAGGAACAATGTTCATGATAGGAGGAATGTTAGCTTATAAAGTTGAAGTTGTGCACGCATTTTTAGCGTCGTGGTTTGGCTTAGACTTTTTCAAAATCATAGGCTTAACCTAGAAATGAATATTAATTTTTTTAACATCTGAGCTGGTAGATCCACTCAGTCCAAAACCAACTCCTAGCCAATTTCGGCGGAAAAAGGAAAGAAGGAAAAATTTTTTATGAGCAAAATCAATAACTTACAGAAAGTAAAAAACGTTGGTCAAGATATCTATGCACAACTTGGCGTTGCTTTCACTATGGGTTCATTAGGTATTACTAATGCGATTGCGGCTCCAGATACTACCAATCTAACTGGTGGTAATCGTCAGGGACAAGCAACAGGTGGTGACTCTGTGGGTGACATCCGTGATCGTGGTATTAACGCAATGGATGCATTCATGTCATTCCTTCAATATGCGGGAATGTTAGTTGGTTTCATCGTTTTCGTAATGGGTGTTATCGACTTCTTAAATATCGGTAAGCCGGGTAAAGATGCCACTGCTGGTAAAGCTGGATTGAAGCTCTTGATTGGTGCTGTTTTAGCGGGTGCTGGTTACTTCTACTGGTCTGCTGCGAACTCTGCCTCTGGCAACGTCTAAGCGCGTTTAAGAGGTATTGTAGGGAGAGCTCCGGCTTTCCCTACAGCTTAATTTAAATATGCGATTAAGGGGATTATCATGATAAACAAAAGCATTCAACTCGATACCATAGGTGATACTGAGAAGTTTTTACATGCTTTAAAAATTGATTCTTCTTCCTTTTTCAAAAAGCATGACCATCGTTGCTATTTTTGTGATTTTCGGGATCTTCGTTTTCTTGAGGTCCACCATCTAGATGGAAATCACAACAATAATAATGAGTCGAATCTTGTGCCGGCTTGTACTTTATGTCATCGAGCGCATCATTTAGCTTGGGTGCTAACAGATCGTTCGGGGTTGTTAGGTATATGTCATGAGTTGGACCAGATCAGAATTAATCATCTACAACGTTTTGTTCTCGTTTTAGCTAACCATCCGGATCCTAAGCTGAAGGCATTTTTTATCAAGGGTGGGATGTTCCAGACCGTACTTGATAATATTGCAATGGAGTATTACCGTCCGGATGTTGATGAGAAGACGATTCGTGAAAGTATCGATTCTGAATTCCCTCAAGCAACGATTGATTTAAAAGAATCACTCTTTACTGACCGTATTAATGCAATTTATGTGAGACAGTCTCTATCATCAAATGATGGGTTAGAACGCCTCATTTATGCAATTAATGAGGTTAAGCAGAGTAATAAGACGATAGCGCCGAATGCGTTTTTCCCGTTTGTTCTGTTATATAACCAAAATATCTTTTCTAAAGAGCAAATTGATTATTACCTTTCATTAGATGAGTTTAATCCGGAGAAGTGGACTCAGCTTTTTGAAGAACAACTTCTTAAAGCCGGTTAATGGAGGTCATTATGATTGAAAGTAACCTAAATCCATTTCTGTTTAGAGCTCTGCCAAATATAGAGC
The DNA here is from genome assembly GCF_003940475.1 of Acinetobacter sp. FDAARGOS_559. Lineage (NCBI taxonomy): Bacteria > Pseudomonadati > Pseudomonadota > Gammaproteobacteria > Moraxellales > Moraxellaceae > Acinetobacter > Acinetobacter sp. FDAARGOS_559. The sequence continues at coordinate 86,686 of NZ_RKJG01000004.1, read as the reverse complement.
ATGCTTGTATTGGTAACGCTTACGATTTAATGGCCAATCAATTCGAACAAGCGCCTATAAATGTTCAAGAATGGTTTCACTTGCATACCGGCTTTATAGATACCGGATTAGAGCTTACTGACGATGTTGAGACGGCTTTTGTAACGATACTATCGAACCAAGTAGTACGTTTACTGGAGCAAACACGATTGCCTTTATTCAGTACTCCGGATCCTGAATTAGAACCATTTATTGCCGATAGTATGGATGATGAGCTCTGTCTGGTATCTATTTCACTAGAAAATTTGACGGCGCAACAAATCAAGATTCGTACTTTATTAGGTTTTGGTCCTCAACTAGTTATATTGAAGTCAAATAGTGATTTTTTTGACATGCATGGGTTCGAGTTGGTAGTAACTGATTCTTTCCCTTGTACTTCATTTCGATTGTTTATTGAGTCAAGTAAGCGGAATTTACTATCTACATTCAACAAAACTTTTATGCTTCAGCAAAACACTATTGCAAATGAACTTTTAAATGGTCCAGCAATCTATAGTGATTTATTTAAGCAAGCATTACGTCAACAAATCTGTTCAAAGCTATGTGCTGAAGATGATTTGGAAATATCAGTACATGACAAGGAACTTTGTGATGATGCTGGAAATTTATATTTTCATATTGGCTTTAATCAGACATTTAAGCATCAGTTTTTTCATTTAGTTTCTAAAAATATTCTTATTTCTCCTTTTCATATCGAACGTCTAATTGGCGAAGGAAACGAACTTCTTGAAACACCGGCTGCTGCTCAATCGAATTTAGAAAGTTTAGTTACATTCATGTTGGTGTACATGGCCATATATGAAAAAGAGGCTCTAGATTCAATCAATTCAACAAATATTAATGATGATGATGTTCTAAATATGATTATGTCTAAATTGGAACAACATTCTAATAATTACCCAAGTTTTAGTTAAAAAGGTGAGATCAGCTATGGTAAGCACTGCGACTCCAAAAAGAGCAGATACTAGAAGTACTGCGAATAATTCTAAAGCGAACACCAAGCCAACTAAAGTGAAAAGACGCTCTTCTTTAGTGTCTTCACTTGAGCTGATACTCGTATCGCTTGCGAAAATGTTTAAAGCTTCAGCAAATGACTATTGTGAAATAGAAACGGTTGATGGTCGTTTCAATTTGGTCATGCAAGACGGTACGATGGTTACGATCTTGAAGTATGAAGGTATTCGTTCAACAATTGATTATCACCAAACATTTATGGGTGAAATTGACCGCTTAAATAACTATCTGAAGAATAATTTAAATGCAGTAAACAGCCATAAGATTATGGTGTTATTTAGACGTGATGATGCAGTAAATTCAGAATTAAATCGTATTGTTGATATCCAGAAAAATACAGCACGTAAAGTCAATATTCGTCTGGATTCTTTCATTGATGAAATGCGTGATGTTTATGCACCGTATATTTACGATGAAGAGATCTATTTTGCTTTAATGACCAATCCGAAAATTTTGGATAAATCCGAAATTGCCGGTGATTATAGACGAACTGCTGATATTGTTAAGAAATACAATATTCCACCGATGTCAGATGCACAGAACCTTTTACATGGCTTGTCTTCGTTAAAATCAATTCATGATACATTCGTATCTGGTGTGATTAGTGAACTTGAACATCAAGACTTTAAAGGGGTTGTAGATAAGCTAGATGTAAGTGCTGCTATTACGGCAACTGGCCGTATGATGAATCCACGCTACTTTGATCCAAACTTTAAAGCATTTTTGCCGAATAGTGGAATGCCTATTCCTTTACGTTGGAAAAACCGTACTGATCCTCAAGATCTGTCTCACGTTTTATATCCTCGTATTTCTGATCAATTAATGACTCAGACGATTACTCCATTAAACAGTAAAGATAAAGCCGGAGACATCACTGTTCCAAAAAGTGCTGTTCAATGCGGTGATATGGTCTATGTTCCAATTCCTTTAAAAACACCTCCATCACCAAGTTTTTCAGGCACATCTTCTGTAATGCCTACATTTATTGATTTCTTCGACCGAATGAATCAACAAACAACTGAAACATCAGATGGTTCAAGTCGTGCAATTCCTTATGCCGTCTCATTTATGTTATCTGGCGATGGGATGGCATCTATCGGTATCAAACGAGCCGTAACGGCGGTAGTAGGCTGGCAAGGAGCTGCAAACCAGCAAATTAAGGCCGCTGGTGATTCATTGCAGCGTTATAAAGATTATGGTGGTTGTGTAGTCGGTTTACAGGTTTCGCTCATGACTTGGGATGAAGCTACTCCAAGAGGTATTGAGCGTTTACAGATTCGCCGATCTAAACTTTGGCGTGCTGCACAAAACTGGGGACATGCCGTTCCACTAGAGCGTACAGGAGATGCTGTTAAAGCTTATTTAACTCATTTTCCTTTATCTACTATGCATCATGCGCCACTTTGCCCAGCACCTTTACCTGATGCATTGCATTTACTTCCTCTTGACCGGCCAGCTTCCCCATTTAAAAAGGGTACAATGGTACAACGTACACCTTGCGGAAAATTAATTCGTATCGAGCACTTCTCTGAAGAGCTGGCATATAACTACACCATTATTTCCGGTACGATGGGTTCCGGTAAATCGATGCGTATGAACGATGAGCTGTTTGAAGCTTGTTTGGCGGCCGGTCTAGAACGCTTACCTTATATCTTTATTTCAGACGTTGGTGTGTCATCTTCAGGTCTGGTTTATGGCATCCAGAATGCTTTAGATCCTTCACGCAAACATTGGTGCGTGTATAAGCGAATCTCGAAGAGTGCTAAGGACGCAATTAACCCGATGGAAACTGCGGTTGGTCTTCAGTATCCATTATCAAACGAGTTTGATCAGATCCGCGCATTCCTTGTAACGCTTGTTACTCCAGCGGAAAACGAACATCCTGAACCTGAGATGAGCGCGGTAATCTCTTTGATTATTCGTGAAGCATTTAAATTCTTTGCTACTGATAATGATCAAAGTCAGCCAAAGATCTATCAAACAGGTCAGTCACATGAATTAGATCTACTTTTACGTGAATTAAGAATTTCATTATCTGAAACACTTCCGTTGCATGATCTGGCTTTATTGTGTCATCAACTTGCTGAACAAATTGTTTCTAATGAAGAAATACAACAAGTTAGAAAGAATAAGCTTTTACGTGCACGTAATTTGGCACACCGTTATGCAATGCCAATTTTGAGTGACTTAATTACGGTTGCCAAGAAAGAAGAAATTCAGCGTATTTATGGTGATTATAAAACCTCACACGGCGAAAATATTCTTGATGCAGTAACCCGTTCTCTTTCTCAAGCAGCAAACGATTACCCTAACTTTAGTACGTTTACTCAATTTGATATTTCTGACGCGCGTATTGCTTCTGTGGATCTGCAAGACGTAATTGTTAAAAACAACCGTAAAAATAACTCATTGTTCTTCCAGATCGTGCGTATGTTCTATAAAAAACGTATCGCATACAGTGAGGAAGACTTAACCCGTGGTGAGATACCTAAAGATTATCTTGACTATTACAGCAATTTAGTTGCAGAGCTGAAAATCGATAAAAAATATATGGTTTTCGATGAGATGCACAACATTAAATCTGACAACTTTATGATTGCTGAACTTGAGCGTGACAGTCGTGAGATCCGTAAATGGGGTATTGCTTACTACTTAAGTTCACAATATATCAGTGACTTTGGCATTCTTACCAAAGCTGCCAGTCGTTTTGTTGTATGTTCTCAAGGTTCACCTGAAGAACGTAAAGACATTGTGAAATACTTACAACTTACTCCAGCTCAAGAAAAACGTTTAACTTCCATTGTGGGTTTACGTTCATCTGGTATGACGTACCTTTCTAAAGTGATTAACGAGCGTAATGATCAATATGTTCAATTCTTCACCTCTATGATTGGGCCTAAACGCCTTTGGTTATTAACGACGAATCCGGAAGATCAGGCAGTTCGAAGCATCATGCGTAAAAAACATGATCTGGAGACATGTATTGATATCTTGGCTACAGTGCATCCCCGTGGTGTGAAAACCATTGTAAATACCCTGAAAGAGCAACGTGCTCTTGAAATCACTTCTTCAGCAGCTTTAAGTCTGGAAGAGGAAGAGAATATTAAGCTGGGTATTTATACCGAACTGGTGGATGAGGCGATTAAAACTTATAACTTCATTCAAAGCCAAAAACTCAGAGTTGCATAATTAAGGTTAAGGAAAAAGCTTTCATTTATGAAACCTTTTTCCTTTATTTCAGAAATTTGAGTCATGAATTTTCACGGTAATTCACTAAGTCAGATTCAAGATAAGATCCAGATCTTAATTTTTGAAAGTGATAAAGAAGAGTCATTTTTAGGTGAAACGATTCATTTTTATCAGTTCTGGATTGAACTCTTGTTTTTTCTAAATCAAAAGAAAGAGGTTGAGATTGATATGAGCAAAATACAATCATCAGAAGACCTTCAGGATTTGGCAGAATTGGCCTACGGTCACTTATATACAAGCTTCATGGAAAAGTATGGCAATGATTACTACCAGACAGTAAAGCCGCTGCGTGAATATCTTGATTCGCTGCCAGCTTTTAATCCGGAGGATCCTAATTCTTATGAATCTACTGCCACTAAAGAACAACATGCAAAGATCATTTGTAAATTTTCAAATACCGGTTTAAAGCAATAGGGATAAATGATGGCTACACCACGTTTTAAAGGTGCATCGGATAGATTTAAACCGAAGGACCAGCGTGTTGATACACGGGATATCATCACTAAAATACACGTAGCTCTTCAAACGTCAGAAGGGTCGATGTATTTTGCCATAACGATCACAATTGTAGTTTTTGTAAGTTTCTTTTTTCCTTTATTACTCATAATTGCAACGCCAATTGCAATATTGATCACACGTAAATATTTAATACCCCAGCTTCGCTATATCAATATGCCTTATCGGGTGCCGAAGCATGCAAATATGCCAGATGGATCATTCGATGGTGTAGCGCGGAAAGTAAATTTAAGGAAAAACCCTGAAAAAGCTTATGGGCAGGGGGTTTATTATTACGGTATTGACCGTCAAAATCATCAGCAAATCTGGAAAAGTGATAGTGATGAACGTGTACATGACTTGCTAATTGGTACGACTGGTGCTGGTAAAACTGAAACCATTAAGATGGTCTTGACGAATCCATTACTTCAGAATTCTGGTTTTATCTTATCGGATGCGAAAGGTACGACTGAACTTGTAGCCGAACTTATGTATTTACTGACGCGATTCATGCGTCAAGACGATTATCTAGTCACAAACTTCATTACTGCTGGCCGTGATTTGCTGGTACGCCAAGAAGATAAAATGACAAACACATTTAATCTTATGTCGTACACTTCTGCTGCAATGTTGAGTGAACAACTCGTCTACCTTCTCGCGGACTCTGAGGGTTCTGGCGGTGACATGTGGAAGGATCGTACCATTACCTATTTAACGGCCACAACACACTTATTAACTTTTTTAAGGGATAGAGGATTATTATTACTTGAGCCAAAAACATATGTTGAATACCAAGAGCTCAATCAATTAATACGAGCAGCTTACGGGGAAGATTTTGATGATAATTATAAAAATTTTGGTGAGATTTATATTACGGCCGTTTCACCTCTGCGTGCCTACCTTAAATCATTAGCAGGGTTTGATGAAGGTAAACTTTACAAACAACCGGAAAAATGTGTTGAGCAGCATGGTTATGTAATCATGCAATTTACTCGTGCTATTTCAGATCTTAGTTTTAACTTCGGTCATATCTATGGAACCAAATCTGGCGAAATTGATATGTTCGACGTAGTTCTAAACCGTCGTTGCTTGATCAATGTTTTACCGGCATTGCAGAATGCGCCCCCAACAATCCGGATGCTTGGTAAACTTTTTGTAGGCTCTATTAAGCAGATGATGGCAGGAGCGCTGGGGAACCGTATCGATGGCATGGTACGTAATGTCATTGAAGCGAAAATTACGGCTTCAGCGACATGTTTTAAGATTGTTCTAGATGAGCTGGCATATCAAATCGTAAAAGGCCTGTCTGTGATCCCAGCTCAAGCACGTGGTTTGACATTCAGCTTAACGTTTTCAGCGCAAGAGCTTAAAGATATCTTCGTTGCCGATGAAGCTGAAGGTGAAGCGATTGTAGCTAACACCGGTACTAAAACTTTTGGACGTATCAACTCCGGTACGGAAGGTTTATCGATGCAGCGTTTACGTAGTCTGGTGGACCAAGTGACACAGTCAGTAGTAAACGGCTACAACATTGCTTCTTCAGCAATGGGAATAAATTATCAATCTTCTACAAACGTTAATATCGAAAAGCAGGACCGGATTAGTTATCAGGATATTGCATCTCAACAAGAAGGTCAGTTCACGATCGTAGTTGCTAAAAAGATCGATGGTGGTAAAGAGGGTGGTGTATTCGCTATTCATGCTCAAACTATGTTTGTACAACCACCGAAACTAGCAAAGATCCGGTTAAATGATTTTGTTTCGATTGAAAAAGAGCTGACCTATTTTGATAGTAAGAAATATGATAATGAGCTTAAAAACTTTGCTTATCAGTTAGCAGAGAACAAGATCCTCCAAAGTTGTCCAAATTATAAAAAACATGCCATTGGCGTTCTAAATCAGGTCGATACTCACCTTGAAAGTATCAGTAAAATGGCGAAATTATACGAGACTGATGTTAAGTCCGGTTTCTTCGCAATTATGCGTACAATGCAAAATATGCTGGATTCAGTTCAAATATCAGGCTTTAGTGCTCCTTTTTATGAAGTTGTTGATTCAACTTTTGCAAATGAGATCGATGGAGCTCTAGATTCAATATTTACTGAAATTAAACTTGATACTGAAGAAGTCGATGTTGTTTTAAATAAAACAATTGATCACATTCAGGATGAACGTTCTCAGGATCTATTAACAAAAACTAGCGAAACAATTATCGATGAGATCGTCGATCAATACCTAAATTTAGATTCAAGCGAAATAGAGACAATAGAAGCTGTTAATGCATATATCGAAGCACTTCCAAACGTTTACGATGACCAACTTTATAGTGAAGAGTTTGCAACAACGGTTAGAGAGCATTTAAAGCAGCATGATATCTATATTCAATCGTTAGATATTCCATCATTCGAAGACTTATTAGAACTTGATCAATGTGCGGCCGAAGCTCAAAAGAGTATCTTCAGTGATGATTTTGAAGAAGATGATTTATTTTCAGATGCTCAAGAGCGATACAACTATGTAACCGACTTCATTAAATGCAAAAACTTAGTTTTTGAAGAAAAGGAAAAGGAAATCGAATCTGAAGATCAGGAGATCTTGAGCAAGCTGGAAAAGTATCACGAAATTGTATATCGCATGATCAGTGCGAAGCTCAAAGATAAGTAAACTGGAGAACAACATGTTAAATGAGGTTACTATGAGTGCGTACCAAATTAAGCATAATTATGATATTGGTGATCGAGGGATTTTTATTAAATTTCTTGATCAACCTAAAAGTGATGAAGTTAAAAACTTAGCTATTTATTTGCAATTTAAAGCAGAACTAATACTTGATGAAAGTATCACACTGGACAATATGACAATTGCTCAATTTCTTTGGCTTCAAGGTGCAAAAATATTAGATAATAAGCCAGATACATATTGTGTAATTGATATGTATTTTGACCGATATGAAAGATGTGGTGAATGGTATCGGCATAGTTTTAGCGCGTATGATGAAAAATATGGTGAACAAGCATCAAAATTTTTAATTAATAAAGCAAGAGGTAAAATTCTTGAAGGCAATGTAATTTAGTATGAGTTTGATACTACTTGATATGTATCTTTTTAGATGGAACTCTTTTGTATGCCTATACCAGTGTATGAAGAAGTGTGAGTTCTAATTAACTATGCGACATTCCAAACAACCATGCGATAAGGCTTGCTCAAGGGAATTTAGATGAAAAAAACAAATGTCCATATCTTCATTTGGAAATTTGTAATTGGATTATTCTTTTTTAGTTTTCTTATGACTTATGTTCACTCAAATGCTGAAATTACAAATTTATCAATGTTGTTTTATGGGTTTAAGGTAGGTCTGTGGTTTGCAACTATTGCTACCACTTTGATTTGTGTATTGCTCGGTTTAGCAAAGCTCTTAAACAATAAACCTGAGAAAAATGAGCTTATTTACTCATGGTTTTATACATCGACAAAATATACGCTAGTGTTTGTTTGCACATTAGCTGTTGCTATTTTTGTCGCATAGTTAAGTGTAATTTTTTTGGTCTTATCGCAACATTGATTAGTAAATTTGTCGCACAGTTCTTTAGAATATTGAATGTATTTTATTGATATTTTATAAAACTGTCGCTTAGTAAATTGGAACTGACACTTCATATTGGCATCGATGCTGAAACCTTGCAAATACGTGCAGTACAGCTTACTACAAATAATGTGAGCGATTCGCAAGTACTCGGTGATTTACTTGCTCAAATTCCCTTAGATGAACGAATTGATTCGGTCTATACCGATGGTGCTTATGACACGAAGCACTGCAGACAAGTCATTCTAGATCGAGATGCACATGCGCTCATTCCGCCAAGAAAAAATGCAAAACCATGGAAAGATCAGAAATTGAGATCTTTAGAGCGGAATGAGTTACTGAAAACAGTTAAACGTTTAGGAAGAACGCTTTGGAAAAAATGGTCTGGTTATCATCGTCGAAGTTTAGTTGAAACCAAGATGCATTGCATCAAACTATTAGGTGATAAATTAACAGCAAGGAGTTTTTCTAGTCAGGTGAATGAGATTCATGCACGCATAGCCGTATTGAACAAATTTACAGAATTAGGTCGTCCTCATACCCAAGTTGTCACTTGAATTCTGTTCAAATGAGCAGAGTGTTATCTTTTAAATCTTTGTGCAACAAAGCCCATCAGCTCTACGATGTTAATTTAAAAAAAACTAAAAACAGGGATAGAAAATTTTCGCTAAAGAGCTTTTTGATTTTCGATTTATAAAAAATATTGCTTTTTTTATACTATGGGGTACTATAGTATAAAAGCTAGCAAATAAGGAGGTCTGATGCCTAATCAGGTTGAAGACAAAAAAAAGATTCTTCTACGCGTCAGAAGGATCAAAGGTCAGACGCAAGCGATTGAAAAAGCGTTAGAAGACAATGTGGAATGTGGTGCAATTCTGCAACAAATATGCTCTGTGCGTGGTGCTATTAATGGTTTAATGAATGAAATGCTGGAGGTTCATTTAAAGGACACTTTAGTATCAGGTGAAACCACAGAACAACAACGAAAAGAAGAATTGGCTGAAATCGCCAAGATTCTAAAATCATATTTAAAATAGATCTGTATAAGGAATTATTCCATGAAGTCACGTGCTGCCGTTGCGTTTGCTCCTGGTCAACCTCTTCAAATTGTTGAAGTTGATGTTGCACCACCGAAGAAAGGTGAAGTATTAATCAAGATCTCCCATACCGGTGTGTGTCATACAGACGCATTTACTTTATCTGGCGATGATCCTGAAGGTGTTTTTCCGGCTATTCTCGGGCATGAAGGTGCTGGTGTCGTAGTTGAGGTTGGTGAAGGCGTGACTAGCGTCAAACCAGGTGATCATGTAATTCCACTTTACACCGCTGAATGTGGCGAGTGCGTATTCTGTAAATCTGGAAAATCGAACTTGTGTATTTCCGTTCGCGAAACTCAAGGTAGAGGCGTAATGCCAGATGGTACCACTCGTTTTTCCTATAATGGTCAACCGATTTACCACTATATGGGCTGCTCAACGTTCAGTGAATACACGGTAGTGGCAGAAGTATCATTGGCTAAAATCAATCCTGAAGCCAATCACGAACATGTCTGCTTACTGGGTTGTGGTGTCACAACGGGTATCGGTGCAGTACACAACACGGCTAAAGTACAAGAAGGTGATAGTGTTGCGGTCTTTGGTTTAGGTGGTATTGGTCTGGCAGTCGTACAAGCCGCACGTCAAGCTAAAGCAGGACGTATTATTGTGGTTGACATGAATCCAGATAAATTTGCGCTGGCAAAAGAGTTTGGTGCAACGGACTTCTTAAACCCTAAAGACTACGACAAACCAATCCAGCAAGTCATTGTCGAAATGACTGGTTGGGGTGTAGATCATTCATTTGAATGTATTGGCAACGTGAATGTGATGCGTGCAGCTCTTGAAAGTGCACACCGTGGCTGGGGACAATCCGTAATTATTGGTGTAGCTGGCGCAGGTCAGGAAATCTCTACCCGTCCATTCCAACTGGTTACTGGTCGTAAATGGCTAGGTTCTGCCTTTGGTGGCGTAAAAGGTCGTACGCAACTTCCAGGAATGGTTGAAGATGCCATGAAAGGTAAAATTCAATTAGAACCATTTGTGACACATACGATGGGCTTGGATCAGATCAATGAAGCCTTTGATCTAATGCATGAAGGTAAGTCAATTCGTACTGTAATTCATTACGAATAATTCCGTCAGACCTTATAGTTTTCCATGCATGTGCATCATGAATGACATGCATGGAATCCTCTAAAACGGCACATTATCTGTAAAACCGATCTATCTGTGTAGGCATCGTGTATAGGTTCAACAAACCTGCCTGGCACTGTTGCAAATAGAGATTTGAGTCGATGAAGTTCCTTTTTAAAAGTGCTTAGAGACCGAAAACCCTGTTGATTAGACACACTTCACCTTGAGGCTGACCATAATAAAATGACGATGCTTGTCCTTTACGTAGTGCACGCATGACTTCAATACCTTTAATTGTGGCATAAGCCGTCTTCATAGATTTGAATCCTAATGTGGCCCTGATGATCCGCTTTAACTTACCATGATCACATTCAATGACATTATTTTTATACTTAATCTGCCTGTGCTCAATATCTACTGGACATTTTCCTTCTCGCTTTAACCGTGATAAAGCATGGCCATAGGTCGCTGCTTTATCTGTATTGATGACCCGTGGAATTTGCCATTTTTTCACCGTATTGAAGATCTTTCCTAAAAAACAATAGGCTGATTTACTGTTCCGTCTAGCGGAAAGGTAAAAGTCAATCGTATGACCACGTTGATCAACTGCACGATACAGGTAAGTCCATCGCCCCTTCACTTTGATATAAGTCTCATCCATATGCCATGAATGTAAATCTGTAGGATTACGCCAATACCAGCGTAAGCGTTTTTCCATTTCTGGAGCATAACGCTGAACCCAACGATAAATTGTGGTGTGGTCAACATTCACACCTCGTTCAGCGAGCATTTCTTGAAGTTCACGATAGCTGATGCCATATTTACAATACCAACGAACAGCCCAAAGAATGATTTCACCTTGAAAGTGCCGACCATGGAAGGGATTCATCTGCTGTATCTCGAAATAAATAAGATATTTAGCTTATCATGTCAGCCTATTTGCAACAGTGCCTTCTATAATCCACAACTTTTTCTGAAGGGGTTTTAACCAGCTTGCCCCCATTTCTTTTACTTGGTTCAGGCATGTAATGCTCCTAGAGAATCGGGATCAACCTCTAGAGTATCTAAAGCTAGGTTTAGAACAGGTAAAGTTGTAACTGAGAGTACATAAGCTCCAATGTATAAATTTGGCTCATGGTACTGGTTTACTAAGCGATCAAAAACTTTACCTAAGATCAAAACAAAATGCTGAAGCGAAGCTAAATCGTTTTGGTCCTTAATTTGTCCGGTTGCAGACAATAAAGTATGAAGATGCTTCTTAAGTCGAAATGCAGAGCTAATTTGAATAATATTTTTGGCGTTGTTGAGCTTTTTAAGATAGCTCATAATACTTGAGCTTTGATTAATGATAGGGAGTATTTCAGCTTTGATAAGCTCATAGCTCGCTTCAGTTAAGTGAATAACATGAGTCTCAAGTACAGCTTGGTTTTGTACAAAATTTACTGTAATTGCTTTCATAAGTGCCTTCCTCATCAGTTCATCAAGAATCTGACTGTTTTGTTAATTATAAGACCTTAAGTCTGTGTTGTAGATAGATAACAACCTACAATCTCATTTTAGATGAAATCTTAGTTAAGTCAATATAAATTGTACAAAGTACAACTAATTAATATTTCATATTGTAATGCTAACTCTAAACAAATATAATGAATAGGCAAAAATTAAATATTTGGAGAGGGATAAATGAATAAATATAATGTAAAAATTTTTGAAGGTAATAATAGAATTTTGCATAGAACTGTAAAAGCTGGTTCGATTGAAGCTGCATACTATTGTGAAAATATTATTAATAATCTTAAAAAAGAGGTAGGTGTTTCTGTATTAAATTTAACTTACAGTACTATTTATGAATTTCAAGGAAGTGCAGAATTATGGCTTTCAAATACTAAAACTGGTAGAAAAATGTTTAGGTTGGAAGCTATAATAGTTTCGTAAAATATAAAATAAGGTATCAATTATGAACATTAATTTAAAGTTTATTATTTGGCATTATCTCATTCCGATTATTTTCCTAAGTATTTCTTTTTTTTATTGTTATTGTATTTTTTGGCTATATAGTGATGAGATTAATAATAGTATTCTAACCATTCTTGGTACTATTGTCTTTATAGAAGGAAAGGATCTAGATAGATTTATTTCTCCTCTCAATTGGTCTACGGTTGAAGGTGCTTACTCGTTAGTTCAATTTATGCTTGCTAATGTTACAGTTTTAGGCGTTAAATTTGTTTTTTGGGGATACCCTTTTTGTAAACTAGGAATTAATATTCTAGAGAAGCAGCAAATGAAAGTTAAAACTGCTCACTAAGAGCAGTTTTTTTATTAAGTTCTCTCATAACTTAGTGATTTTTGATTTTCAAACTGGTTAACTTGTTTGTTTTCCATTTCGCTAATTGTTTCTTTACAAAGCTTGAGTAATGTTTTGCTCCATCGTGGTTCCGCTTCATCTGTTGCTTCAAATATATTATCTTTAATATTTGTGTAGATGTTTACTTTTTCGGCTCTACTAATGGGTAGATATCCAATGAACTCAATGGTGTTTTTAAGCATTTCTTCTGCTTTTTCCTTTTTAGAAGCATCTATAGTGGTGTTGTTAGAAGCATAGAAGATTGCTTGTAAAGTCATATTTACCCGATTTAGAGCTTCTTTTTCATTGTTATTTCTTATCTCAACTTTATCGCTCATCAGGTTTAATGCTTGATCCAGATCGTGCCATCCATTTTTCTGACAAATTACTTTAAGCATCGGTAGGACTTGCTTTTGTTCATTGCTTGAAACAGCTTGAACAATATCTTTGGCCATACTTAAATCGACATCCTTTTCCTTCTGATTCTCCATGAGGTGTATTAACCACGAAGTAAAGATTGCCGGATCTAGAGCTGCTGTCGTTTTCTGAATATTGATTTGAGGTTTATGAATGTTTGCGGATGCCATTGCTGGCATTTTAAAATTTGACATATTACGGCTTTGGTTGAATTCTGCGATATCGATAAGCTGTTGTTTAATGATCTCTCGGCAATGCTGTGTACCGTACTTCAGTTCAAGATCATTCCAATCAGAGAGCGTTAACTCATCCTTTTTGATAGGAGGTATTAGTACGTATCCGGATACAGCTTGAGTTGCTTCATATGCTTTTATTAACCCTCCATTTGTCTTGGTTTTGCCATTTAATTGTTCATTTAAATCATTATCAGCGGCAATATATATGGTGGTATCTGGCCATTTGTTTCGTATTGCTATTGCTACTGAGATTAATGACTCTTTATCAAAAGCTGCGATAGTATTAGGTTTTTCTTTACAGATCCTTGCAAAACTTTTTCCAGTGGCAAAACCTTCAGTGAGTGCAAATATTTTTTCATCTTGCGCTGGCAATCTGTGAATTGGGCAAAAAACTCCATCTTTCCGGCCATGAGTTAAATTCCCTTTAAAGAATTTTAGTTTACCGGTCTCTCTGTCTTGTAGTGCTGAGATAAGCTGGCAATTCTGGATTTTTAAATCAACGTCGTAATATGCGTTAATCAAGGTAGGTCTAATGTGATGATTTTGGAACCATGCGTGCTGAAAATATTTGGGCTTGATATAGTCAATATTTAAACCTTTCGCTTCAGCTTTTTTTACTACTCGGCTAATAGCAATATGGAGTGATTTAGCAAACAATGGTTGCTTTTTAATAATGCGAACAAGGTCTAAGTTGTATCCTTCAGGAAATGCGGCTTTATTTTTAAGATAAGGGTGTTCATGTATGGACTGAACTGGCTGGGCTCTGTTGTATTCAATGCGCGACCATGTCTTAGCAATGCGTTGTAAGGTTCTCTGAAAGCGATGATTTCTACGCATTCGAATTTCGTATTGTTTCTTTTCCCTTTCCAATTTTCTGAGTTCTTGAGGTGATAGATTGGACTCTTTCTTTAACAATTTGGGATCTAGGTGCCATACCTCTTTATTGCCGGTATTATAATTGCCCCAAATTACACTAGGCACGTCAAAAGCGAAATTTAATCTGTACCACCCAGACTTTGAGTGCTTATTCTTTTGCGATCGCTTTAAGCATTTAACGTAATGGCGGGTGCCATCAACTTTTAGTTGATCCGCTGTGATGTCTAATTCAGCCGTTTCCCTTAAATAGTTGGCAAAAATTTGACGTGCATCATATTCGGAAATATTTAATCTCATTCCCATACCTCAATTGTTGTGTTCCTAGCATCAAGGTGTAGATGTCTAGGTGATTTATATAAAAAGGGTATTAGTTATGCGATTTTAACAGGAATATGAAATGTTTGCTTTTGTTTAATGTTAATTTCGATGATGTTTTGCGAGTGTCTTTTTTAAAAAGTGAAGAATAGAGAGGGCTTCAATGTGGGTAAGTTCCATTTCCATAAAATGATCTAAAAACTCACTTTTTATGTATGGCGGTATTTGACTTTCTTTTTCTAAATTAAAATAAAAGTTATATAAATAATGCTTTAGATCATCCCTATAATTAATTTTATAGAGGTCATCAATATAATTTTGGCATATAAAAACTAGTGCATCGGCCATTTGGGGTGATAGTGACTCTGGAAGGTTGCTCTGAACAATAGAAATATAATCACAAAGCATTTTATTGATATGCATAGACCAAGAAATTTGATCTTGGTCATTTTCTTTGCTTGTACGAGCCAAACTTTCTATGTAGTTCGAAACTTCTGATGAAATGGAAATCTTTCTTTTTTCGCCCATGATTAAGCAAGCTTGATTAATTAAGATCTATAGTAATATTTTTTAGTAAATATAGCCAAAAAATCATTACTTACAAGCTTTAAAAAAGTGCAGTTTTGAGATTAAAGTCATTAATGATTAATTGAGGTTGTACAGTCTTAGGATCTGATTGAGTGCTGCTCCAATTCTGCTGATAAGATAGGTAAAAGAGCCCAACATTCTTCAACTCATGATCATACGATTTAGAGGAAGATGTAAAGAAGCTGTGCTTTTTTGCAAGAGATACGGTGTATAAATTAGAAAAATCCAAAATAAGTTTTTCGTTCTTTTGGGGTGAGATTTTACTATTCCCTCTTAAGTTTTTGTAATCAATATAGAGGTCAACACAATAGTCCTTGCTGGTTAGAGTTGTGTTGACTTCATTGTTGTTAGTCACAACTCCAATGTAGGGGCGGTCACATTTGTAAAAACCAGCATGTACTGGAATGAAGAATATATCTCGTATAGCACAAATCCAAAAAGTCAAAACGACTAAGGTTATAAAGATTATTAAGCATATGATCTTTAAGATCTTAACTAACAGGGCTGTATTCATACGTTGACCTTTAGATATATTTTTCTATTAACAGTTCTTGAAAGTAATTTATAAATCCAGATAACCCTAAGATCTTATAAAGCAAAATCTGAAGAGAAATTAGAAGAATGTAACGAAAGAAAAAACCATGAAAAATGGATGGGCCATTAGGGAAAAACCTTTTGATTTTAAAAGGAAAGTAAATTAAAAATGCTTGAGCTATCAAAGCCAATATTCCGTAAAGTAGAAACATGGAAAAGCCTAATCAAAATATTTTAAAAAAATTATAGTGCATAAATTTAAAAATAACATTAAAATATTTTAAAAAATTGATACTGCAATTTTTTAAAAAAGGGCGTTCATTATGCTGAAGAAAATTGGTAAGGCTTTTGTCTATTTGTATGTGACGTTGCCATTGAAAGGTATAGCTGGAAATTTAGGTTATAAACACCTGAAAAATGACTATGAATTCAATAAACAACAGTATAAAAGTCTAAAGAAAATACATTGTCCTGCATGCTTCAAAAGCATTGTTCAAACATCGCAAATCAAGCTAACTGATAATGAAATTGTTGAGCACAAAGCACCAGCAAAAGCGGTTAAAGTCACGTTAAAATGCGCTAATCCTGAATGTTCTTTTGAGAATTCATTCATTTCGGGACCTAGTAAAAAAGAAATTAGTGAAAAGACTAATAATGCAATTTTGGCAGTTGGCCGCGAAAGTGCTAAACGGATCTTTGAAGTAATTCCGGTTGGTCAAGTCAATAATTCAATTAAAGAACATTATGAAATGGCGATTATGTTAAGAAATATAAGTATTTTTTGCGTAATCGGTTGTTTTGCATTTACTTTTTATCAGATTTTTTTCAAGGATAACTCATTATTTTTCACTGCCTTATCTGCCTTCTCGTGGCTGGTTATAGGGTTAGGTATATTTCTTAATGCCCTTAAGTATTCACATAAGTCATGGCAAGCACAGACTTTAAAGGTTTTTGAACAGCAGTCTCAGTTTTATTTTTGGTTTAAAAATCATGCATGGTTTTCAAAACCTAAATACTGGCGTATCAGTGGAGAAGGGAAAAATGCTACAAAGTAAAAGACTTTTCTACTTTCTTGGTTGTATGGTGTGTGTGTCTGGCATAACGAATGCTAAAGTTCCACAAATGAGCTCCCAGCAACTTGGTTTATATGCTAATCAGCTTAATGGTTCTCCTAGAGCCAATTTTGTTAATAGCGGTACTACTAGTAATCATTCAATTAATCCGAAAACTGCAAACACTTCTGTAGTTTTACCACAAAGAAGAACTGGTAATTATACAACTATAAGTTATACCAATTCTCCAGCTCCAGAAGCTAAGCAGCTCGAAATTGTACAACAAAGCCAAACATCGAATACAAATTGGGTTCAAGAATACGCATTTAGAGGTAATGTCGCTGCGCCTGAAGTACTAAATAATTACAGTTATCAAAAACCAAAAGTTAATATCAATTACGTTCGTGGACGTGAAGCTAACTTAACATGTGTAATCGCTGCGGCTCGATCAGAAGGTGTGCCTCTTTATGTGCTATTGGGAATTCAAAGTAAAGAAAGAGGTAGAAATGGTGAAGTTAACGCGACAAATGATATGGGTCATTTCCAAGTAAATAAACAGCATTTTAGAAATGGAGGAATGTTTAACCCGCAAGACATGGAGAGAGCTCGTACAGATGGGTGTTATAACGCTGTATTGGCCGCTAAAATATTACGTGATCGGCTGAGTACTAAAGTTGCATCTGTAGATTTCTGGACTCGCGCCGCAGCTTATCATTCATGGACTCCTTCCGTGAACGCAAGATATCGACCAGATCTAATAAGATATTCTATGCAATGGAAACAGTGGTTGACACAAAATGGAATTAATCCGAACTGAAGGTTATGAAGATAAAATGGTTCAAAAGCATATTTCTCAAAATTACATCTTTAAGAAACTTGTTCACTTAACAAACCTAAATGATGATATTGAAACTTTGATAACACTGTTTAAAGAGAAAGATATCGTGGTTGATTCAGCTTTGATTGAATCGTGGTTAAGCGAAGAAGGTCAATCTAACTTTAAAGAAATTTCAGAAAATAATTTATTTTCCTTTTTTGAGATTCTTTTTAGCGTTAAAAAGGAAGCTCTATCTAAAGATATAAATTTATTTGATTTAAGTTATATTTTTGAAGATATCAGAAACTAATAGATGCGCTTTGACAATCACGAGGCAGAGTTTAAAAGTAAAAATGAGTGACTATATGTTTAAAAAATTGATTAGATTCTTTATAGGAAAAAAGACTATTGTACCAAAGGCTATTTTTGATCCTATGGACTTCTCCCATGCTATCAGCTTGCAAATTACAATAAAGAAAGATGGCTCGAAATTGTATCAACCATTTGGTATTTCAAGTAAAAAGGGCACACCTATTACAACAATAGTTTATGAAAATGATATTGTTTAATATTTGAAATACTTAATTTCATACTGTTTGGGCATCTTATATGAGTAAAAAATTGAAATTTAATTTCAAAAATATTATTAACTTAAAACCTTTTGATGAAAATGAAGATAATAGTCGGGATGATTTTACGGGAAGTAAAACTAGATCTTTCTTTATTTATTTGGCCTTTTTTTGCAGTATAGCTGGAATTTCTGCGGTATTTATCTATCCTATGACTAAAGCACCAATAATTTTAATATCATTAGGTTGTGCTTCTTCAGCTATTTTAAGTGGTATCGAGTGGCATTTAGGATATAAGTCAAAAGCATTGAATAAGTTATTTGAAGCAACAGTTCTTTTAGTGCTTTTGATTCTTGTAAGGTTATTTACTTGGTAATAAAAAAGCCCTTTTTAAGGGCTTTTTATCTTTATCTTAAGCGGCAATAATCCTGAAGGTTATCTTTAAAATCTAGACATACATAATTTATAGATTTTTCAAACTGGTTAAAAAGAAACTTATTTAAATCAGAAATACATATTTCATCAATTATGTCTAATAAAGCCGATTTAGACTCTTCAGTAAGCGTCCGCTGAATCCCATACCTATTTTTTAATTCGATTTAGGTTTCCAGCAGTGCGGCAGTAACTCTTCAATCTGGGTCACTTTATGTGTCGGTAACCTTTTCAGCACATCACTTAAATAGGCATACGGATCCAGCCCATTCAGCTTTGCTGACTGGATTAAAGTCATGATGTTTGCCGCTCGCTGACCACTGCGCAGCGAACCTGCAAACAGCCAGTTCTTGCGCCCCAACGCCCAGGGACGCATCTGATTCTCTACCCAATTGTTGCATATCGGTAGATTGCCATCATCCAGATAGCGGCTTAAGGCTGGCCAACGCTTCAGAGTGTAATTGATGGCCTTGGCGGTGGGAGAACTCGATGGCACTGTCAGATGATGTTGGTTGAGCCATTCATATAGTTGTTGCATCACTGGTTGACTATGCTGTTGTCGGTATTCGCGGCGGTCTTCCGCTGTACCATCGGTCTTTTTCCTGAGTTCTGCTTCTATCGCATACAGTTTCTGAATCAGCACCAATGCCTGTTCAGCGACCTGACTTTTCCCGGTCACATGCAGTTCATGGAATTTACGACGTGCATGGGCCATGCAGCCGACCTCTATGACCTGGCCTGATTTAAAGCGTGCTTTATAACCACTGTAATCATCACAGACTAGATTGCCCTGCCAGCCTTTCAAGAACTCTGCAGCATGCTGGCCTGAACGACTATCCTGAAAGTCATAGATCACCGCCTGAACTGGATTGTACTGTGTGGTGGCATAGGCCCAGACATAACCTTTCTTCGGTTTTTTCTCATTCTCACCCATCCGCATGATGGTGACCGGTGTTTCATCTGCATGCAGCACCCGCTGTTGCAGCACCACCTCTTTTAAGGCATTGGCCAGAGGTTCCAGTTCTACACCGCAGCGACCTATCCAGTCAGATAAAGTTGATCTAGAAAGTTCGATTCCCGCCCGCTGATAGATCAGACGTTGACGGTACAGCGGCAAATGATCGGCATACTTCGATACCAGCACATGGCTGAGCAATTCAGGTGAAGCAATGCCTTTATCAATCACATAGGCGGGCATCGCTTGCTGAGTCAGAGTGTCACACTGATCACAGACCCATTTACCACGCACATGCTGTTCCTTATAGAACTGTGCCGGTCTGAAATGCAGTTTCTCACTGACATCTTCGCCGATACGACGGAGTTGGCATCCACAAGTGCATTGGGTTGATGCAGGTTCATGCTCAATACGGATGGTGTGTAGATGATCTGGCAGTGGTCGACGTTTAGGTTTATTGGTTTTGGCTTTCTGTGTCGCTGCATCGGTTTTATCTGCATTTAATCGTTCTAATTCCAGATCAACAGCAGCAATATCTTCTTCAACCGCTTCATCCCATAGGTGGATTTGTTTTGCCGTTAAGTGTTCATTCTTTTGGGCGAATTTGTGCTTTTTAAACAGCGCCAGTTCATGCTCGTATTTTTGATTGAGAATAGAAAGATGTTGAACTTTGGCATCCAATTGTTGGTTTGATTGTGCTAGAGACTGATGCTGCATCGCCAACTGTCTGGTGAATTCCAGCAGTTGTTCATGGGTCAGTTGGCTTAAGTCAGGCAGCGTATTCATGACCGCAGTATGCCTGAGGTCATGAAGAGAATGAAATAGAACGTTTGGAGGATGGCAGAATGGTCGAGCTTGGTTTAGAGCATATTCACCACTTGCTGCAATCCAATTCTCTGCCAGGGCAAACCTTGGATTAATGCCTGTAACTGTTCCGGGCTGAGGGCCACGGTTTCACCTTGGTGAACTTGAGCCCAGTGAAATTTACCCTGTTCCAAACGCCGGGCACACAGCCAGATGCCCAGTCCATCATGTACCAACACTTTCATACGATGACCACGTTTATTACAGAACAGGTAGGCGCAATGCGGTTTGATGTAGCCAAAGGCTCTCACCACCTGAGCCATGACAGTATCCATTCCTGCTCGCATATCCATGGGCTGGGTAGAGAGCCAAATTTCATTGATACGGATCATGTTGCCAGTGCCTTGAGTAATTCTGCCAAGGCAGGTATTTCTGATGTCTGCCATTTTAGCTGAATATCATTATTCGTATGAGGCACGGTGATACACAACGTGATCCTCTCATCAATAGGTTGGCTGATTGCAGCAGTGTAAGGCAAAGCAATAAATGCTGGATTCACATGAGTAGGATCCTGCACGGCACCCTCATGATGGCTGAAGATCCTGATCCAACGACTGACAAGGTTGGCATTAATACTATGTTGCAGTGCGACCGAAGCGATCGAGGTATTAGGATTTTTACAGGCATTGACAATACTGAGTTTGAATTCTTTGCTGTATGTTCTGCGTTTTTTAGCAACAGGAGGTGTTGCTGAATATATATCCATGTTCATGGATTAAGTCCCCACTTGTTTTTAGGTGGGAACTAAATTAAGGCTTATAGGACCGCTTGGTAAGGCTGTGTTAGCCGGATGCTTACACTCTTCATAAAGTTTACGACATTTCTCTAATGCAAACTCCGGATCTGAACAATCTAAGAAGTTTAGCGTGCCATCCAAGAAGGATAAAATTCTGTTTGATAAGAAGTTGTTGTAATAGTTTTCAATATTGCTTTGTGATTGTGCTAAGCACTCCAAAAAACGAACTATATTTTCAGTTTTTAAATGACCACTGAAGGTAGTTAAAAGATGATCATGTGCATCAACAATTCCATAACCTAAACTAATACGATTATTAATTGCATTTGTAGAATTGAACACTATAGGATTGCCTTTTAGATCCAGTGCAATAAATTGCTCACCATCTTTAAACAGTTCCTTTTCTTCAACAGTTTTTTGTACGGCATTGGCAATCACTAACATTTTTGACAGTTGCTCGTTAATAAGATCTCTTGAAGATGCAGAAAGGTCTGTATGCGCCGGAGTGAAATTTTTTATACAGTGCTGAATTTCAATGCCAATTTGTTTCTCATTATAGTGATGTGAATTCTGTAGATTGAAGATGTTATACAACGAGATATTTAAGATTAAATTGTCATCATCAGGAATCGAAATCTCTTCTGGAGTAGCGACTAAAACGGTTGCTATACACTCACCATACATCTTTTGTAGATGTTGTTCGCAGAAGTGAAGAATAGAAGGGATGTGAGACTCAACCTGAGAAAACTTTTTTATGTTCAAGCAAGCAATGATTCGCGGCTTATGGTAACCAACTAAAGGATCTATTCCGAAATTGTTATTAAACAGCATAGAATTGCTCGGCATATATTCAGGCTAAGTTTGTTTCTTTAACTACCAAATGAGCAAACTTGTTGACTCACGAAGTAAATAAGTTCAAATCATAATGATTATAAACTAACCAAAGTTTAAAATTTTGAAAAATGTTTCAAAATTGTATGTTTGTTAACAAATCGTACAGAACGATCCGCTTTTGTGTAATTTTACCGAAAAATAGAGGTTATGAGAACGAAATTTGTATCAAAATTAAAAATTAGATAAATTCAATTATCTGATTTTGTAAAGTAAATATAAGAAAGGCCAAATTTAGTATTGGCCTTTTTCCTTTTATTTTAATGAATTAGAGGCATTGAGCTCATCAAAGAAATTATTAATTTGTTCGTCGATTTCGACCGGTGAGTTCATGCGTGGGGGCATAAATTTAAGGCGAATTTCATAATCTTGAATATAAGCTGTCCAGTGAACACCTGTTATTCTATATTCAGTTTTGGATTCATATTTTTGCTGACGTGCTACGAAAGCTCGATAATCTACTCCGTATTTGACGCCAATTCGCCACATTTTATGATTAGCTGGTGCATTTACTCTATATTCACCTTTCTGCCAATAAGCGGCCTCTAGATCCTTAAATGAGGGTTTTTTAGTTACATTCTGTCGAGTAGAGTTCTTAGTAAAATTATCAATAGCTATTTCATCTGTACATATTGAAGAAATTAGCGAAATTACTGGAGCAATATGTTCATTGAGTTCTTCTGGACTTTCCAGATTAATACCCCATTTGAACTTGATTTGTTGACTCACCTTGCCAGAACGTTTTATGTCAAAAACGATAGTAGGGAGAGGCTTGAGCAGAGCAAAATTATTTTCTTCAAATGGGTTATGAGTGTCTAATGTAATAATGAGTTGGTCAGGTAGAGTATTCTTTAAAGTATCTATGCTGTTCGAAGATAGATCGAGGATTGCATACACACCATAAACCTTATGATCTGCAATATTTAAAGGTGTTGCTAGATCAATGTAGATACAACCTTCTGGTAAATTAGTCAAAAGTTGATGATCAAGATATTTTCCTGCTGAATGTTTAATCAAACATTCAAACGTGTATTCATCAAAACGATAAATACTTTTAGTGTATCTCCATGTAAATGCTGCAACAAAATTTGCGAAATATGCATCGATTACAAATGGATCTTTAGTTTTATTTATTTGCACTTGTTCATATAGTTTGGCCATGATGGTTGGTCTTAAGACTTCTTGCCATAAGTTTGTTGGTAAAAATACACATGGATGCCACTTATATTCTGTTATTGGTGCATTCAGGCGGCCTTTATTTATTGATTTTGTGTCTGCAACTGTTTGATAAAACGTTCGTTTAACATGCTCAAATATATGTTCAATTGTTGCTAAATAATCGAGTGGTTTAACATTCATAATTTATTCAGGCCCTTCATGTCCTTAGACATATTAAGTTTGTCTCGATTCTATCATTTAAAAATTGACACTTTAAAAAAATAAATTGAAAAAATACATAGGTAACTTATCATCTATACTTGAATACACAAGTTCAGATCGCTGGCGACTGAATGATAAGAAGGAATGTAGAAATGACTGATTTAGTTATCGTAGAGTCATCTAATAAGGTTGACTCTATACAGGGCTATCTAGATAGCCTTTTTGGTCGAGGTAAATTTAAAGTTTCATTTAGTAAGGGCCATATACGTGACTTACCCAAAGACTCACTAGGATTAACTGCCGAATATACACCTAACTATGTGTTTAATGATTCTGGTGCAAGTCGTGTAAGAGAGCTAAAAGCATTAGTTGAGAAATCACAAAAAGTATATCTTGCTACGGATCCGGATCGAGAAGGTGAGGCTATTGCATGGCATCTTAAAACGGTTCTCCGGCTTAACGAAAATTATGGTCGAGTTACATTTCAGGAGATTACAAAGACAGCAGTAGCACAAGCTATGGGTAACGAGCGTAAGTTAAATATGCAAGTTGTTCAAGCACAAGAAACACGAAGAATTCTAGACCGAATTATTGGATACATTGGAACACCGGCTTTTACTTTAATATGTGGTGAAAAACAGATTGCTGGTCGAGTTCAAAGTAGTATCGTATGGTATCTAGTCGATCTTGAAAATAAGATCAAACAATTCTCGTCAGTTTTGCATTTTGGTGTAACTTTCAATTTTGGTTCTGTAGATGAGTCTTGGGAAGCAAAATGGGATACATCAAATTTCATAACTAAGTTAGATCCTTTTGTAATTGATCGAAAGCTTGCTGAAGAAGTTTCAAAATTACGTGAATTCACTGTAGAAACTTTTGAAGAAAAACCAGAGAAAAGCTCTCCACCGGCTCCTTTTACAACTCCTACTTATCTACGGGCCGCACACGTTCAATTAAAACTTAAAACGAAAAGAGCAATGGAAATTGCTCAAAAATTATTTGAAGATGGCCATATAACATACATTCGTACTGACAGCCCAAATTTAAGTGATGATGCCATTCAAGCTATTCGTGAATTTGCACTGAAGAACAAATTACCTATACCGGCAACACCACGAAAATTTAAATCTAAAGCTTTGGCTCAAGAAGGCCATGAAGCTATCAGACCGACTGATTTTAATCAATTAAAAGTATCAGATGATTCAACCATTCAGGCGGTATATCAAATGATCTGGTTGCGTTCAGTGGCTTGTCAGCTTGATGATGCGACATTCACAGCGCGTATTGTCCGTATGAAAGGTCGCCAGTTAGTGCAAGGTCGAGAAGTCTTTGTTAAAGCTCGTGGACGTAAACTAATTGATCAAGGCTGGTTACGACTTACAGCAAAGCTAAACTTTTCTGAAGACGAGAATGAAGATATTCCGGAAGACGCTGCACAAGAGTTGAATAATCCAGTGCCGTTATTACAAAAGGCAGGGAATTTAGTTGCATTAAAATCAGATCTGAATGAGAAAAGAACCGAACCCCCACGTAGGCATTCTGAAGCTAGTCTCATTAAGTTCATGGAAGATGTGGGTATAGGTCGCCCATCAACTTTCGTAAGCATCGTTTCTAAAATTATTGATCATGGTTATGTACACTTAGACAGTAAAAATAAAATACATGCTACTGATCTGGCTCAAAGATTGGTTGGGAAAATTTCAAACCAATTTGAATTTTGCAATCTCAAATATACAGCAGAGTTAGAAGGAAAGTTGGATCTCATTGCACATGGTGAAAACATTGGTAAGAGGCTATTAAAAGAGACACATCTCAAAATTGAAACCCAAGCAAAAGAGTCTATTAAAAATTTAGATCAAGGTGGACCTAAACAATATTGTTCTAAGTGCTCAGAACAATTGGTGAATATGACAAGTGCGAACGGTAAGCCTTATTTCAAATGTACAAATTTGAAGTGTGGTCACATGATGATGAATCAAGATGGGATAGCAATTGATAGAGAATCGCTTACATCAGAATTTAAGTGCATTGTGTGCGAGAGTGGCCTAATTTCGCGTTCAGGCCAAAATGGTGAGTTCTTTGGATGCTCAGGTTTCTTCAAGAAGAGAAATAAATGTACAGCCAGTTATCAAAAGAAACCAGACGGTACACCTGACTATCAAGCATTCCTTGCCAAAAGGGAGCTGAAGGAATCTAAGCAAGAACAAGGTGAAAAACCTGTTCCTAAAAATACAGAGAAAAAGGAAAAAGAATTTAACTGTCCGGAGTGTAAAGCTCTACTCCAACAACGTACTGGTAAATCAAAAACAACAAACAAGAAGTGGGAGATTTGGTCGTGTTCTTCCCCTAATTGTAAAAATGAATATTGGGGTGAGCGAAACAAACCAATTTTCGATAAAAAGATCGTTAAATGATCAGAATTTGAGGTGAAATCGTGGATATAGTAAATACATTGAAAGCATACTCATTGAGTGAGAAACAATATTTTCAGATCAATAGTATTCTACTGCTGGTTCTCGTAATTATATTAGGTGTTCTTGCTAAAGGCTCCTACAATGGTGTGCTGACAAGCTTGAAGGTATCTCTGTATATACAATGTTTTATTTGTATTATGATGCAAGTCGTAGCAGTGATGGCAAATAAAACTTCACATATAAAATATTTATTACTTGGTAGTTATTTTTTCCTTTTCTGTACAACATTTTATTTAGATAACTTCTTTTATGGGAGTACTGCCGGATTTTTTGTGAGATTCTTATGTATCTACAGTATTTTACAAGGCTGTTTTATTATCTGGCTTTATGAAAAAAATAAGTGAATATATTTATACAGTCTTATACTATGTATAAGACTGTAAATAAATCTCTTATAAAGATTTGATATTTTTTTTGTAATTATTGTCCTTGAATTTTAAGTGCTCAGTATATAATGCATCTTTTATTTCAAGACCTTCATAAATTGAAATGAAACTGTCCCTTTTAGCCTTATTTAAAAGTTCGCGCACGGACTTGTTGTCTTTAAATTTTAAGTAATCTTCATTATTCATTAAAATATCAAGATTTTCTTGAGATAATGGTAACTTCTTTAAATCCATATCAATGCATTCATTGAATATTTTTGTATCGAGTTTAATATTATCTTTAAGTTTATATGAAAAGCGTTTTGAAAATGACTTTTCCTCTTCATAATCATTTTCTTCAATATTTAATGTTTCCTTACATCTATCTTTAATTGCATATATTGTCTGAAGGTCAAGTATTTGATAATCCAAATTCTCATCATTAAAGGTGTTTACCGATTCAAAGCTATTCTTAAAGGATGCGTTGAGATGTTGATATAGCAGTTTTTCAGAGATTTGTGATTTAGCTACAAGATATTCTTGTCAGTTCCACAAATAAATCAGAGTTTACACAAATAAACTAGAGCAAGAATAAAAAGTATATTATCTATAAGCTTTAATTTTTCATTTTGTAAAAATATATGCCTGTTAATAATGATAAAATAACGACTATTGATTGTTTCCCAAATGATAATATTAGTCGAGTGGTTTATCGATATGGTGGACTCGTTCGAAACGAAGATAACGACTCAACTAATCCTTTTGTTGAAGTGTTATTAATTGAGATTAGAAAAAGTGATCAATGGTTATTTTTAGATAAGTGCTCAACATTCCTTGTTCCCGTACTTGATCTTGATGCTGTTCAACATGGCAGTATTTGGGACGGGAATGTTCTGACCAATTACACTTATAGATTTTCAGGAAAACTCATCACAAAACGATTTTCTTTCGACTTCAGCAATAATAAACCGAGGAACATAAAACTTTCAGACAAAATTCCGGATACGTCAGAGTACTACATTCCATTAAAAAACTATTTTCTTCCCAATAAAGTTGATTATGTTCTACAAGGCTATCCATTCACTAAATACACCAATGATTCATATCGGAAAGTGAATCACTGCTTAATGCATTCTAATGATGGAACTCAAGTCATCACTTCCTCAATCCATATTTTGCATAGCTTATTCGTCAATCGGAAGGATATTCGGGGACTCTTATTAAGCACTTCAGGCCAATCTATCATTAACCGCTTTTTAGAATCTTATACAACAGAAGTTGAGAATGATAATATTGAATATAAAATAAAAATCAGAAAGCCATATGAAGATATTGGCGAAACAGCAATTATATTTCTGGCTAATCTAGCCTTAAATCCATATGTGCAGACGATAGTCGATAAAATTCAACGAAGTATGGAAGTTACTGAGTTTCATCATCTTCAGCATGGCACAGGCATAAGATACCCCATTGTATATCCGCCACATCCTACAAAGCTTTTTCTTGAAGCAGAAGGAATTTGGCTAGATGACAATAAGACACGTTTTTTTATTACTAGAGTGAAAAAATTTGATCCTATTAACGATCACATGATTGATGTCAATAAAGACCTTACCAATACTGTTTCAAAAACTGATGAAAAAAACCCTCGTCCTCGTGAAAAAAGTCAAAATAAAAATGAGCATATCAATACACAAAAACCACCATCAAGAACAAGCGGTGAATACCGTAAGCGTTCTGATGTGGAAACTGGAAATACACAAAATATTTTGAAGTATTCTTTTAATGAACCAGCCAATGACCCAATTGAAGTTGGCACATCCAATCATCCATATTCAGATAAATCAGAGGATGTTGAAACATCATCTGATGAACCATATGGCAATAAAAATACTAAAACTAAAAAGTCTGAAACAACTGATAATCCGCCTAGCAGAGATGAACGCTTTGATATTCAATATATTATTCAATCACTTAACCATTTAACACTAGATACAACCTCTCCATTAGAACGTGTGTATTCAATTGATATATTGGGGAATGAGATACACGGATTCAACTTACTTCAAATAAAGAAACTCGTTCCTCAACCAAAGCATCCATCTTGGATTGATGCAGAATTTGGAAGGAAATTGTTATTTTTAAAACTGGAATTGAAAGATCAGCATGATCAATATTATTTAATTGATATACATAAAAATAAAAGCCATGAAGCATTCTGTGCTTTTATTATCGTGTCACCACATAAGTTAACCCGTGAGCAAATAAAAAATATATGTATAGAGCTTGAGAATGCAAAAGGAATTAAAAAATGGACGCTACGTTGTGAAAGTTTTACCAAAAAAATTATTTCGATTAAACATTCATCTGCTACTCCCGATGCGTGGAAAAATAGATTTAAAAATTTATTTTCAACATTAATTAATTGATTTTTATTAAATTACAAAAAACTGTCGTACTAAAAATAAGAAAGGTACTTCATAAAGGAGTTGCAAGAATCCTAACCTTTTTTTACAATTCAATAGTTGTTGAAATATTGAAATATTATTTCTAAAGTAACCGTGCATCGGAAGTTAATATTTCTAGTATTGTTTCCTGTCATAAGCATCAAGGTCTTAGCTAATAATATAAATTAGCTCATTTGATACTTTTCAAACTTAATCTCCGTCGATATAAATCAATTAATATCAATATCTTGAAGATAGGAAATGCATAATCAGTGTTCGTTTCAAGAATCATTAGCATTATTATTTAAGGTTTAGCTATCCTATGTACTTATCTGATTTAAACGCACAACAAAGGGAACCTCCATTGAATCGAACTAATATTTTTTTTGGTGAATCGCATTCTGACTGGTTGCCTGTCAGAGGCGGAGAATCTGGTGATTTTGTTTTTCGACGTGGTGACGGGCATGCCTTCGCGAAAATCGCACCTGCTTCCCGCCGCGGTGAGCTCGCTGGAGAGCGTGACCGCCTCATTTGGCTCAAAGGTCGAGGTGTGGCTTGCCCCGAGGTGATCAACTGGCAGGAGGAACAGGAGGGTGCATGCTTGGTGATAACGGCAATTCCGGGAGTACCGGCGGCTGATCTGTCTGGAGCGGATTTGCTCAAAGCGTGGCCGTCAATGGGGCAGCAACTTGGCGCTGTTCACAGCCTATCGGTTGATCAATGTCCGTTTGAGCGCAGGCTGTCGCGAATGTTCGGACGCGCCGTTGATGTGGTGTCCCGCAATGCCGTCAATCCCGACTTCTTACCGGACGAGGACAAGAGTACGCCGCAGCTCGATCTTTTGGCTCGTGTCGAACGAGAGCTACCGGTGCGGCTCGACCAAGAGCGCACCGATATGGTTGTTTGCCATGGTGATCCCTGCATGCCGAACTTCATGGTGGACCCTAAAACTCTTCAATGCACGGGTCTGATCGACCTTGGGCGGCTCGGAACAGCAGATCGCTATGCCGATTTGGCACTCATGATTGCTAACGCCGAAGAGAACTGGGCAGCGCCAGATGAAGCAGAGCGCGCCTTCGCTGTCCTATTCAATGTATTGGGGATCGAAGCCCCCGACCGCGAACGCCTTGCCTTCTATCTGCGATTGGACCCTCTGACTTGGGGTTGATGTTCATGCCGCCTGTTTTTCCTGCTCATTGGCACGTTTCGCAACCTGTTCTCATTGCGGACACCTTTTCCAGCCTCGTTTGGAAAGTTTCATTGCCAGACGGGACTCCTGCAATCGTCAAGGGATTGAAACCTATAGAAGACATTGCTGATGAACTGCGCGGGGCCGACTATCTGGTATGGCGCAATGGGAGGGGAGCAGTCCGGTTGCTCGGTCGTGAGAACAATCTGATGTTGCTCGAATATGCCGGGGAGCGAATGCTCTCTCACATCGTTGCCGAGCACGGCGACTACCAGGCGACCGAAATTGCAGCGGAACTAATGGCGAAGCTGTATGCCGCATCTGAGGAACCCCTGCCTTCTGCCCTTCTCCCGATCCGGGATCGCTTTGCAGCTTTGTTTCAGCGGGCGCGCGATGATCAAAACGCAGGTTGTCAAACTGACTACGTCCACGCGGCGATTATAGCCGATCAAATGATGAGCAATGCCTCGGAACTGCGTGGGCTACATGGCGATCTGCATCATGAAAACATCATGTTCTCCAGTCGCGGCTGGCTGGTGATAGATCCCGTCGGTCTGGTCGGTGAAGTGGGCTTTGGCGCCGCCAATATGTTCTACGATCCGGCTGACAGAGACGACCTTTGTCTCGATCCTAGACGCATTGCACAGATGGCGGACGCATTCTCTCGTGCGCTGGACGTCGATCCGCGTCGCCTGCTCGACCAGGCGTACGCTTATGGGTGCCTTTCCGCAGCTTGGAACGCGGATGGAGAAGAGGAGCAACGCGATCTAGCTATCGCGGCCGCGATCAAGCAGGTGCGACAGACGTCATACTAGATATCAAGCGACTTCTCCTATCCCCTGGGAACACATCAATCTTACCGGAGAATATCGTTGGCCAAAGCCTTAGCGTAGGATTTCGCCCTCTCCCGCAAACGACCCCAGGAGGAAAGGGCATGAAGAAGCCGAACCAAGACGACGAGCCGTTTTTCATCACCGAGGAGATTGCGGCCGAAATGATCGCCGGCGGCTATGAGTTCGAGCTGCCGCCCATTCCTTGCACCA
Organism: Acinetobacter sp. FDAARGOS_559; assembly: GCF_003940475.1. Taxonomy (NCBI): domain Bacteria; kingdom Pseudomonadati; phylum Pseudomonadota; class Gammaproteobacteria; order Moraxellales; family Moraxellaceae; genus Acinetobacter; species Acinetobacter sp. FDAARGOS_559. Next base: position 55,611 of record NZ_RKJG01000004.1, on the reverse strand, counting down.
TCCGCCTACGCGACGTGCTGGAGCGCATGACCGATGCTGAGCTAGCATTGCAGCCGGGCGAGATCGCCGACCAGGAGCGTGAACGCTGCCGGCGCAAGCCGTGTTCAACCTCATGATCTGGTCATGGTATTTTTCATGGCACTGAGCCTGATAGTTCTTGCAAATTGTTGTCACTAAAGGGTTTTGTGTGCTTGTTTACAATCGAGTGGGAGTGACGGGCACTGGCTGGCAATGTCTAGCAACGGCAGGCATTTCGGCTGAGGGTAAAAGAACTTTCCGCTAAGCGATAGACTGTATGTAAACACAGTATTGCAAGGACGCGGAACATGCCTCATGTGGCGGCCAGGACGGCCAGCCGGGATCGGGATACTGGTCGTTACCAGAGCCACCGACCCGAGCAAACCCTTCTCTATCAGATCGTTGACGAGTATTACCCGGCATTCGCTGCGCTTATGGCAGAGCAGGGAAAGGAATTGCCGGGCTATGTGCAACGGGAATTTGAAGAATTTCTCCAATGCGGGCGGCTGGAGCATGGCTTTCTACGGGTTCGCTGCGAGTCTTGCCACGCCGAGCACCTGGTCGCTTTCAGCTGTAAGCGTCGCGGTTTCTGCCCGAGCTGTGGGGCGCGGCGGATGGCCGAAAGTGCCGCCTTGCTGGTTGATGAAGTACTGCCTGAACAACCCATGCGTCAGTGGGTGTTGAGCTTCCCGTTTCAGCTGCGTTTCCTGTTTGCCAGCCGGCCCGAGATCATGGGGTGGGTGCTGGGCATCGTTTACCGCGTCATTGCCACGCACCTGGTCAAGAAAGCGGGCCATACCCACCAAGTGGCCAAGACGGGCGCGGTCACCCTGATCCAGCGTTTTGGATCGGCGCTCAATCTGAATGTTCACTTCCACATGCTGTTTCTCGACGGTGTGTATGTCGAGCAATCCCACGGCTCAGCGCGTTTCCGCTGGGTCAAGGCGCCGACCAGCCCAGAGCTCACCCAGCTGACGCACACCATCGCCCACCGGGTGGGTCGCTATCTGGAACGGCAAGGCCTGCTGGAACGGGATGTCGAAAACAGCTATCTGGCCTCGGATGCGGTGGATGACGACCCGATGACACCCCTGCTGGGGCACTCGTGTTAGCGGCAATGTAAAAATGACCCCCCAACAGCATTTGAAAATTGACCCCCTTGGTTAATATAGTGGTCTTTTTGGACTGCTCAACATGTTAACTTTGGAGCAAGCAGTGACAATCCAAATACTTCATCAACAAGGTCAATCTATTAAGGCAATTAGCCGCGAACTCGGTATTTCTAGAAATACTGTGCGTAAATATTTACGATCTCAAGTAACACCTAAATATCAACGAACACAATCTAAAGTGAGTATTCTTGAGCCTTATAAACCGTATTTAATCAAACGTGTAAATGCCGCCGATCCAGAATGGATACCGGCTGCAGTGTTGTATCAAGAAATCTTGCAAAAAGGCTACACGGGGAAAATTAGAACACTACAAAATTATCTCAATACATTAAAGCCAACTAAACAACCAGAGCCGATTAAGCGATTTGAGACTCAACCAGGTCAACAAATGCAGGTTGATTTCACAAAAATTCGACGTCATCACACCACATTAAAAGCATTTGTTGCAACTTTGGGATACTCTAGAGCAACCTTTGTTAAGTTTTATGATCATGAACGTTCTGATGCATGGATTGATGGCTTAGAAAGTGCTTTTCAGTTCTTTGGTGGTGTTCCTAAAGATGTATTATTTGATAATGCTAAGGCCATTATGATTGAACGTGATGCTTATCAAGATGGTCAACATCGCTGGAATGCTAAATTACTTGATTGTGCTAAGAAATATAACTTCCGACCACGTGTTTGTAAGCCATATCGTGCGCAAACAAAAGGTAAAGTAGAACGCTTTAATAGTTATTTGAAATCAAGTTTTATCGTGCCATTAAAAGCAAGTTTAAAGGTGGTTGACCTTAGCTTAGATGTTGATATGGCAAATGCCTATATTGGTCGATGGCTTAGTGAAACAGCAAATCAACGCATTCATGCAACAACTAAAGAAAAACCAAGTACTCGTTTGCTTGAAGAACAACAATATTTTTCTTCATTACCTTTATTTAATGATGGTTCTAAAAAATCTGTAATTGATGATGTTAGCCCATCATCACTCATACCTCATGAGAGTGTTCAACACCCCTTATCAATCTATGATGAATTACTGGAGGTTTCTTAATGAATTTACAGTATGAGCGTATTGAACAGCTTTGCCGTCAGCTTGGTCTACAAACAGTGGCATCACAATGGTCACATCATGCACAACAAACCTTAGCAAAGGATGGCAGTTATGCAGATTTCGTTGAAGCTATGCTATTACATGAATACACAGCCAAGCAGCAACGTAGTCAACAGATTCTTTTACAACTTTCAGGTCTTACTCAAATCAAAACGTTGGAGGCTTATGATTTTAATTATGCTTTAGGTGCTCCAAAGTCGCAGTTGCTTGAACTATTTAATTTAAGCTTTATTCCAAGAGCTGAAAATGTTGTATTTATTGGTGCAAGTGGTGTTGGGAAAACACATCTATCAATGGCTTTAGGCTATAAGGCAATTATGAATAATATTAAGACTAAGTTTATTACTGCAGCTGATTTAATGTTGCAACTTAGCCTAGCTTATCAACAAGGTAAATTAAAAAACTACATGCAACGTGTTGTACTTGCTCCAAAGTTATTGATTATCGATGAAATAGGATATTTACCATTTGGTCGTGAAGAAGCAAATTTATTTTTTAATGTTATTGCCAAGCGCTATGAAAAAGGCAGTACGATTTTGACCAGTAATTTACCATTTAGCCAGTGGTCTAAATCATTCGCAGATGATGTTACTTTGACAGCAGCAATGTTGGATCGTTTATTACATCATTGTCATGTTGTACAAATATCTGGGGAAAGTTATCGTCTAAAAGATAAAAAGAGAGTAGGAATTCAACCACAAATTGAGTCTTAATAAATCATCAAAGGGGTCAATTTTACTTTGCTGTTTTAAGGTAAAAGGGGTCAGTTTTAAATTGCCGTTGACACTCGATCACTTACCGTATCGCTGTCGGTTCACAGGCGGGGCGAAAGGTGTTCACTTTGCAAACTCTGCCGACCAGTGGTGATCCGTTCGGTGACGGGATTGGCAAGGTAGCCGGGTCCAGCCTGCACGCCGGCGTGGCGGCCAGGGCCGATGAACGCAAGAAGCTCGAACGGCTGTGCCGGTACATCAGCCGCCCGGCGGTATCCGAGAAGCGGCTGTCGTTAACACGAGGCGGCAACGTGCGCTACCAGCTCAAGACGCCGTACCGGGACGGCACCACGCACGTCATTTTCGAACCATTGGATTTCATTGCAAGGCTGGCCGCCCTGGTACCGAAGCCCAGAGTCAACCTAACCCGCTTCCACGGGGTGTTCGCACCCAACAGTCGGCACCGGGCGTTGGTCACGCCGGCAAAACGGGGCAGGGGCAACAAGGTCAGGGTGGCTGATGAACCGGCAACACCAGCACAACGGCGAGCGTCGATGACATGGGCGCAACGGCTCAAGCGTGTTTTCAATATCGACATCGAGACCTGCAGCGGCTGCGGCGGCGCCATGAAAGTCATCGCCTGCATTGAAGACCCTATAGTGATCAAGCAGATCCTTGATCACCTGAAGCACAAAGCCGAAACCAGCGGGACCAGGGCGTTACCCGAAAGCCGGGCGCCACCGGCTGAGCTGCTCCTGGGTCTGTTTGACTGACGAGCCTGAAGGCCAACGATACCAATCAAAATGCTGCGTTCACAGCGCCGCGGCAGGGATCCGCCGTGCTGGTTGTCGGAAAAGGAGCCGCTAGTGGGAAAGAGGAGGGTAAATTTTCAGCGTTGCTGGCTCCCCGTCAGCCGGATTGGGTTGCATCGCAGGGGTGTCGAAAGAGTCAACTGCGGTCCAAAGCTGTTGGACTTGGGTGAAAAGGGCGTTTATTCTTCCTATACGTTGTCGGCAGCGGGCCAAAAAGGAATACGTCCATGCCCATCGAGGTGAAACCGGCTGTGAGCGCGGGTTCAAGCATATAGCCCGACAGGCGCGTATCCTTGCCGATCACGACACGATGGCGGTGGTCACCGCGACGAAAGACACGGCCAGCCGCCATGCCGACGCGCAAGGCGGTTTCCGCCGTCATCGCGCCTTCGTTGGCTTTGCCACGAATACCGTCTGTGCCGAAATATTTGCGCACCATAAGGTCGATTATCCTGTCGTCGGGTCGCCCTCAAAGGGGACATGCCTGCTGAACCGCGAATATAGAGAAATATCCCGAATGTGCAGTTAACGAATTCTTGCGGTTTCTTTCAGCGCCGCCAATACCGCCAGCCCGTCGCGCAAGGGGCGCGGCTCGTGTGTGCGGATGAAGTCAGCTCCACCTGCGGCGGCGGCAAGCTCTGCAGCGAGTGTCGCGGCCCCGACATCCCCCGGACCACGGCCTGTGAGCGCGCGCAGAAAGGATTTGCGCGAAACAGACAGAAGCACCGGCAAATCGAAGCGCAGCCGCAATTCATCGAACCGCGCCAGCACCGAGAGCGAGGTTTCGGGAGCAGCCCCCAGAAAAAACCCCATGCCGGGATCAAGGACAAGGCGGTTGCGTTTGATACCGGCACCCGTCAGCGCCGCGATGCGCGCGTCAAAGAACGCCGCAATGTGATCCATGATGTCGCCAGCGGGTGCCTCGCGCCGATCTGCCTGCCCGTCTTGCACCGAATGCATAACGACGAGTTTGGCAGATGATTTCGCCAATTGCGGATAGAACGCAGCGTCTGGAAAACCGCGAATATCATTGAGATAGGCCACACCACGCGACAAGGCATAGGCTTGCGTCGCGGGTTGATAACTGTCGAGCGAGACGGGAATGCCATCTGCCTTGAGCGCGTCCAGCACCGGCGCGATACGCGCGATTTCTGTGTCGGACGAAACAGGCGCGGCGTCGGGATTGCTGGATGCCGGACCGAGGTCGATCACATCTGCCCCCTCGGCCATCAGCTTACGCGCCTGCGCAATGGCTGCGTCTGGCGCCAGATACCGGCCTCCATCGGAGAAACTGTCCGAGGTTATGTTGACGATGCCGAAAATGATGAGCGATTTATTCATGGGGGCTTCTATAATAATAATCTCTGTACACGATAAAAATAGATAACTCATTGAAATAATGTCATAATAATTGTTTTCTAACGACGAATACTATGACACATCTCAATGAGTTATATCTTATCTTAAACAAATATCTAAAATGGAACAAGTCACATTTAAAGTGCTTTGCGCTCATCATGCTTGTGATTATTTTAAAGCAAACATGTAATCTTTCTTCTGCATCTAAAGCCTTGCCCATCAAGTGCTTACCACAATCATTTTATCGACGTATGCAGCGCTTCTTTGCAGGTCAGTATTTTGATTATCGTCAAATTTCTCAGTTGATTTTCAATATGTTTTCATTCGACCAAGTGCAACTGACTTTAGATAGAACCAATTGGAAATGGGGAAAACGAAATATTAATATCCTGATGCTCGCAATCGTTTATCGTGGAATAGCGATACCTATCCTTTGGACATTGCTTAATAAACGTGGAAATTCAGATACGAAAGAGCGTATTGCTTTGATTCAACGCTTTATAGCCATTTTTGGTAAAGACCGTATTGTGAATGTGTTCGCAGACAGAGAGTTTATCGGTGAGCAGTGGTTTACATGGTTAATTGAACAAGACATCAACTTCTGCATTCGTGTTAAAAAAACTTCATTGTCACCAATCATTTAGGAAAGAATCATAAAATTAGTGATTTATTTCGCCATCTTAAAGTTGGTCAAATTGAATGTCGTAAACGACGGATTTTGGTTGGTCGGGTGAAACTATATATAAGTGCACTACAGTTAGAAAATGGAGAGCTTTTACTCGTCGTTTCTCCTCAGTTTAATGCCAATGCTATTCAGGATTATGCATTACGCTGGGAAATTGAAACCTTATTCAGTTGTTTCAAAGGACGCGGGTTTAATCTTGAAAATACGCGCTTGACAGACCCTAGACGAGTGAAAAAATTGATTGCGGTGTTAGCTATAAGCTTCTGTTGGTGTTACTTAACGGGTGAATGGCAACATGATCAAAAAAAAGCGATAAAAATAAAGAAGCATGGACGACTCTCAATGAGTTTATTTCGCTATGGTTTAGACTATGTTCAAATGGCGATTCAGCGTTTAATTGGTTTTGGGAAAAAAGAAGAGTTTAAGGAAATTTTGGCAATTTTAAGAAGGCAGAACCCTGATAGGATAAGGGTTCTGTGAAATTTGTCGTGTACAGAGAATAATAATAATCGAGCATGAGTCTCATACGGATGCTCGGGTCGAAAGGGAATCCCCAGGCGAGTAACCTGTTTGCGGTGATCCATTAGCTGCAGGAGCAGAAGAGCATACATCTGGAAGCAAAGCCAGGAAAGCGGCCTATGGAGCTGTGCGGCAGCGCTCAGTAGGCAATTTTTCAAAATATTGTTAAGCCTTTTCTGAGCATGGTATTTTTCATGGTATTACCAATTAGCAGGAAAATAAGCCATTGAATATAAAAGATAAAAATGTCTTGTTTACAATAGAGTGGGCTTTCTTATAGCCAATCCACCGATCAGTGAATAATGTCTCAATCCGTTCACTATCGCTTAATTGCATGATTTCAAGTACATGCTCTGCAAGATATTCATATTTTTCCATCACATCACCTTAAATCATCAAATGCAGTTAAAGGAGTACTCCACAAATCATCACTTGTCTGAAGGCTTTCAGAAACTACAGCCTTTTTAGACTGATTCTGTTCGGATAGCTGAGTAATGGCTTTTTCATTTTCCTTTTTTCTTTGGTTTGAGCGACGTTGCTTTCGAGTCAAGCTTCGAGCCTGATTAAGCTGCTCACGTAGATGTAAAATCGCCTTGTAAATCTCATCCTGATTCTGAACATCCTGACGCCCATTCTTGAGATAGTTCTGTACCTGTCTATATTCAAATAAGCTAATCGGTGGTATCTCTCGCTTTGCAGTGGGTACTTTAAAATAGGTATTAGAAAATGGCTCATAAAACCAAATCTGTGAAATATCCCTCGGATCACGCTTAAATAAGAATTTTCTTTTGCGCTTTCGATTATTGTCGTCTGGATCAATAGAATTAACCCATTGCCTTAAACAGTCTGCAAAATAGAATAAGTTATCTTTCTGCACCCCTGTACGCTGAATGGTCGCTTCAAATTCAGGTAGAAAATCAATAAACAAGGTATCTTCATCTGATACACGTTCTTTCAAACCTGTTCCTGCTGTCGTCTTCGTTCCCCAAACACCTTCTTCCCATTTAACAATAGGTGATGTTCCTAAAGCTGAATGCTTCTTCTGATGATAAACTTTAGTAATCCAATAAACGATATAGTATTCAAGTTCCTTTAATGTCATACAGGCTTGTTTAGCGGAATCATAAGTTCCTCGCTGCTGCACATTTGAAAAAGTTGTACCATCCAGCACATGCATTTCAAGATTGACAATACCAAGCATACGTTCAATATGACCGCCAAATCTCGCCCCACCAATTGGTCTATATTCCCAATGAATCCCATATTTTAGGCAAGCTTTACTGATGTGATTGGTTCTAAAATCGGGTCCATTATCTGTATGCACCGAGTCCATAATACCTTCGACCTGCCATTCAGCATCAATATTTAGTTCGATCAACTTACGTTTTTTTGACAAAATACAAGATGCTATACACATCGCCACTGAAGTCGTACTTGGTGCTTCTAGTGATAGGTAATATCCAACAATCATCCGACTGAAAACATCGATTGCCAAGGTTAAGTGAGGTTTTCCAATCGCTTCTCTGAACTCGTCATCCACGATTTCAATATCTAGAGGTGTATGATCAATCTGCACATATGCCAAAGGGTAATCAGCATTTGGGAATGAACCCGCAGCAGCCTTAAATTTATCTATTGCAGCTTTAGATCCAAGACGTGCTTTCGTTACTTGGTAATTATTTAAAGCCTCGATTCTTCTACGAATAGAGTTTTCATGTGGTGCTTCAAGCTGAAGCCGTGAACACTCTGCTTTTACAATTTCAATCGTTTTGGAAATACTAGGTTTCTTCGCATTCAAATATTCATCATTGATAGCTTGTTTAATGATATTGCTCACTTGAGGTGACAACCTTGATTTTTCAGTTGTCCAACCTCGTTTTTTGGGAATCAACGTCATTAGAGAGTTATTTTCACGATAATCTCTAAGCCACTTCCACAATGTAGAACGATTTACATCATATTCATTCGCTCTATTTTCAACCAGTTCAGTGGTTGAATACTCAATCAAAGGCTTAATAATCTCATAACGTTGTAAAGCAATCTGCCAAGCTTCATTGCTGATATCCTTATCACCTTTGTTTAGGTTTTCAGTTAGCGTATTTTCTCCCTCAAAAACGGTCAAACTTTTAGAATTGACCTGTAAACTACGTACCGAATCAAGACTTGATATAACAATGTCATTAGCATTTAAAACATTCACAATTTTATAAGGGTTTCCCTCATAACCAACAACCACATTGGGTTTAAGTGTGATACGACTACGATCAATACTGACAGCATTAGATTCAATCATTTAGATATTCCTCACAAACGCATCATTTTGGTTAACCCATATCACAGTTTCAGCCGTTAAAGGGCAATACAAGTCACAAGCAATCATTCGCTTTGCCACTAGTGCCCAAACTTGGTGAATCCCTTTTAGAACATTGGTTTTATCTTTAAAAAGATGAGCAGGTAATTGATTAATTGTTGATTGACCTAACTTTTGTAGGGTATCGAGTAATAATTGTTGATCAACGGCATCTATATGAGAGCGTCTAAATTTTTTTAAGAAATTAATATTTTCCCAATACTGATCATATAATCTTGTTTCACTGATAATTTTGAACTTCCATCCTTTATCAGCAGCAAAACGATGAGCTGCTCTAAATTTTGGTTTTAACTTATCCCAGTCCTCAGCAAGCTTTTTCTTGGGCTTAATTTCAATAAGCATAGGTACAGGGAAATCCTCAAAATCATCACAATTCGAGCTTGAAAACTGCACCAAAAAGTCAGGGGTGTAGTTTGATTGATTACCCAATTCAGTGATGTAGGGGATAACTACAGGTTGACCGATAACATCAATCACATTGTTATTAAATTCTTGCTTAAGTATGAAATCACGCTCAAGGGTCGATTCAAACCATATGGTTTTTTCACCTCTAAAAGCATAATTTCCTGAAATACTCCCATAAACAGTTTGAGCTTTTCTAACAGGTAAGTATTCGTCACTCAATTTTTTCATAAAAAATTCACCATTCAGGCACTCGTGCTTATTAATGTAATTTTGTAAGCCACTCTTATCTATTTGTATAAATAATCTGATTTAATTGTGTGAAATTAGAGTGACAACCTATTGATTATCTATAATGCCACTCTATTCTATTGCTGTAAATGACAATTCTGATTCGGAGGTGCCTGAGTCAAAACAAGCAGTAATGAAAAGACTTGTGGAGATAAGAATACATAACTTTGAATATTTCATAGTTTAGTCCTAGATATGACAATTAAATTAGAGCATGTTCTTTTATTTAGAATCATGCATTTATTAAAAAATTATTTGCACTCATTAAGAGATTTTAAGAAAAGATTAATTACTTCATCTATAGTGTTAAATTTATGCTCCGATTTGAATTTTTCTATTACCACAATTGTTTTTAGTAAAAGATTAATTGCTTCATCATTTGAGCTCAATTTATGCTCTGATTTAAATTTTTCTATTACCTCTAAACTTTCTTTTGATAACCAAAGATCCTTACGCGTGAACCCTTTTTTTAACATTTCTTGGCGTTGTTTTGCTTTACGCTCTGCTGCTGTGCTTGCCATAATCTACCTGAAATAATGTTAATAACTTTGGCCAAAAGGATGTGGAGTAGCGATCAGAACAATTCAGCTAATGAACGTGCGTGATTTTCATGTGACATTCTATTAGTTGCAATTAGATCATCAACTTCTTTTTCCGAATTTGCGTAATACTCGCGATAAGACACCACTTTGCCTTTGCAGTATTCCTTCACCTCAGACTCGGTTTTATACAATGTTACATGCGGTGTCATACCATAACGTTCAAATTGGTCAATACTGTCCCAAAAACCACACACATAAAAAGCGAAAGCGGGAGTGTCATCACCTACATGAATTCTTTTATTCGTGGTTACTATAGAATTTACATCTGCCTTAACAACTTTTACGCCGTTAGCTTGAACAATATAACTATTACTAACTGAATTTTTCATTAATCTAAGTCTCCTAATGATATTAAGTTTTTATTTATTCCGGAATTAAAATGCCACTTCTTCCCAGTAGATCTCTAACTGGCGAACTGTCTTAACATTTCCAAAGTCACAACCTTCATGTCCGATAATGACACGAGGCTCAACTTCCTCATCATAGATTTCAATTATGCTTCCCAAAAAAATACCTTTCGGAAGTATGATGTTATGTCTCTGAAGCAATGTGGCCAATGTTGAAACAGGCGTCAAATAATTCAAAATTGATTTTTTAGTTTTAATAGTTGTTTGAAAAAGTACCTCATGCTCAATTTCTTCAAACAATTCAACGTTCTCAACAGTTAATTTATATGCTTTAACTTCATTCATTTTTAACCTCAGCTCATAGGCATTATTGTACATATTGTTATTATAAATTTTATATTGTGACCGCTCACAAAGCAAGAACTATTTTTAATCAATGTTAAGTATCTAGTCTGCTTTAAGTTGTTTCAAACTAAGAAATCTACTCCATTTAACATAATTATGAAACTTTATCCTTATCTAGTCCTTACTTATTGTGAAAATTTAACTTTTTAGTTCTCACCTTCAGTATTTTTTACGGCTCTTGGATGTGTATCCATATAAACATTTGTCATTGAAGTATGGTCCAGATCTGTATAGATCTGAGTAGTATTCAAATTACTATGGCCCAGCATTTCCTGAATTTCACGAATACCTACAGAATTATTTATTAGATGAGTTGCAAATGAATGGCGTAACATGTGTGGGTTGGATTGAATTGGATAACCAGCAAGTTTAAAAGCATTTTTAATTCTTTTATTTATTTGGACTCTTGATAGTTGGGCTCCAGTTGTGGTGACAAAAACATAATTATGTTTTTGATTGGTATCTTTATTCATAATTTCTTCTCTTAAAGGCAACCATTCTAGATACGCTTCAATAGCTTTTGAACCCAAAGGTATAATACGAGTTTTATTTCCTTTTCCTGTAACTCTTACTTGTTTGCGTTTTACCTCTACATTTTCTATTTGTAATGAGTGTATTTCTTCAAGTCTTAAACCACATGAGTATGCTATTTCAATTAGTGCTAAGTCTCTTTTAAAAATAACTGTGCTTGATGGTCGTTCAAATTCTAAATTCTTATTTGAATCTAATACTTCATTTATTACTGTGACTTCATGAAATTTAGGTAAAACTTTACTACTTTTTTTAATTTTAATATCTTCTGCTGGATTGAAATTAATTAATTTTTCTTTAGTTAAATATTGGAAAAATGTTCTTATAGCAGAGATATTTTTTTTTAGTGTAGAAACTCCTACTCCATTTTGAGCTCTATAAGCTATAAATGTTCTAATATCGGATGCTTCGATTTCCTCTAATGCTAAATCGGTATATTCAAAAAATAGATTTAAACTATTTTTAAGCGTGTATATTGTTTCATTAGATTTATTTGCTAACAAATATTCATCTAACCATTTTTTTAGAAGTATTTCTCTGTCTAGCATTAATAAATCCTATTAACAAACTGTAATGATATTATATACGTTTATACAAAATAAGTGGTAAAATATAGCTATCGCAAGACCTGTCCTTATGGTGGTGCTTATGAATAGCAAATTTTCTGTTGATCATTCGAACAAGATTTCTCTTAAAGCAGTGCTTGAAGATCTTGGTTATCAAATGTTTGAAGCAAATAAATGTCCTGATACTCATCCTGTCTATGATCAGTTGCGTGAGCGTTTACGTAAAGATCGTGAACTTCTAGATGCCTTAGATGCTCAAGATGAGAACGCAAATACTGAAGAACGTTCTAGGAGTTTGGATATAAATTAAATGACACAAAAAAATGAACTAGACACCAAGTATGCAGTGATAGTTGCTGGTGGTAATGGAGCTGGTAAATCCACTCTGATAGACAATGTGATAATTCCAAAATTTAATAGTTTAAATCTTGATATAAATTTTATTAATGCTGATGTTTGGCAATTACAACACTTTGGTCATTTTGATAATACCAATCCTACCCATGCACGCGAAGCTCAGAAATGGGCTGAAGCTGAACGTCAAAAACATTTAGATGAAGGACGTTCTTTTATTGCTGAAACAGTTTTTTCGCATCCTTCTAAAGTTGATCTCATCAAGGAAGCTAAGAGTAAGGGATTTTACGTAGTCCTGTATCACATCCATTTAGAAAACTCAGATATCGCACTTGATCGTATTAAAGATCGAGTTCGTAAAGGTGGTCATGATGTTGATGAGGATAAGGTAAAAGCTAGATATGAGCGTGTACTACCCTTAGTTGCTGAAGCTACTCAATATGCAGATTTGACTTTTGTACTTGATAACAGCGTGAGAGATAGGCCTCATCAGCAAGTATTTAAATTAGAGTACGGGAAAATTACTGCGATTGACAACAATGTTCCGGATTGGGCCATTAAAGCTTATGAGAAGCAGCTCACTGATTATCTTGGATTGGATCAAGCAACCAAAATTTCAAATACTAATGAAGATTTAACTATGTCAAATACTAAAGAGAAACTTGGATTCGAGTATAACGCTAGACTGCTGGCTAATGATATTCAACCTCAACATCGAGAAACAGTTGTTGCTAATTATCGAAAGAATTTTGTTGAACATGTAGCGAACTCTGCTGCGGTAGCTGGTAATTCACATAAGCTTGATGATGTAGCATCTTTAATAAATGGCACCACTGTAGGTGGACACAGTGTTAAGGACCAGCGACAAGTATTAAATTTAATTGATGCGTCAAATGAACTGGTAAATATGGTTCGTAATGGAAATTTTGCATTAAATAAATCTACATATTTAAAAGTCAATGGAATTGTTGCAGATCGTGAATCGATTGAAGCTGGTGTTCTACGTGGCGAAGGAGTTGAACAATCATTTACTCCGGATGTAGGAATTAGACACTTTAGAACCCATCGACCGATGAAAACTGAAGAAGATGCTCCAGCGTTAAATAAATTCATGCAAGAAGGGTTTGATCATATCAACTCACTCAAGAACCCACTAGAAAAAGGTATTGCTACATTCCTTTATGGAAGCCTCAACCAATTCACATTTGAAGGTGAGAAAAGAACAGCTCACCTTATGATGAATGGAGTATTGATGAGTGCTGGTTTAGATGCTATTAGCATACCGGCTGATAAGGCAATTGACTTCCGTCAAAAAATGGTTCGTTTCTATGAATCAAAAAATGCGGATGAAGTGATGGAGTTTTTAGCTGACTTGCATCCGGCTCTCAATAATACGAAAAAATTAGATGCAGAAAAGGAAAAGAAATCAGAAAATGACTTTGGCCGCAGCTTTCAGTAATTTTCGTTTATCCTTTTAATATCAATACGAGAGACACTATAATTATAGTGTCTCTTTTTTAATTTAAAGTATTTTGTATTATTTATGGCCAGCCTTAATTCTGAGTTCCAGATCCCTTTAAAAGTGGTTACAACGCGCTTAAATCACATGAAAATTAATTTGCCGCAATTGGTAAAGAAAATTGAAAAGAGAGCGATTGAAAACTTAAAAAGACGTAAAGATAAGAAAGAACAAATTGATCTACTGATAACTTGGGATGATTGGATTTATGCCGCGCTAGATGCTGATCATGAACGTATACATGGGAGCGCGGATCCTCACCCACTTCCACCAACATTCAAAAATAATATGGTTAGTGGTGTATATGAAAAAGCTTTAAAAAATGTCATGGGGCATTTCGGAGTTAAAGCTACTGTTCCAGCATGGGCGGCAAATATAAAGGTTGGTGAGCATATTCCAAAGGAATTGCTTGATCGTCTGCCTGTGACCACTGGAGAGCTTGTAACTCTAGGAAATTGGATGCTCACAAAAAATATATACCGGTTCGAAGACATAGTAATTAATGAGTTAATTAAGACCGGCTTTAATGGGGTTATACCGAACCATATTTTGAACCTTCCCGATTTGTGTGTATACATTCAGACTGATAATGCTAAGGGTCTTACATTCGAAAATAGACAGGTTGTGGGTGTTCTATTCTGTGTAACTGAGCTTTGTGGCGACCGCCTTTTAGTTTCAACAATGTACCTTGATGATGGTATGCCACGCACAATTGCTATTATGTTGAATGAGGACCAAGATATTGAAGCAAGCCTCACAAATTTTGTGGACCAATTTCAACAAGACTATGATCCAGAAACAATGGCTTCAGATCTGAAAGAAAGACTTAAAATACAGAAAAAATTAATCAATCTTGTTTTATGGTTTAGTCAATCAAAACCTGAAGTGACTCCTCTAACTCCAGATGCCACCAATAAGCCGGTGCAATTTGTTGAGGTAAAGAAGGAAAAACGTTTATTTGAAGCTGGTAAATATAAGACTTTTAAAATTGGATCTGAAACAGCAAGGAAATTAACTAAATTATACGAAGAAATTGAAGTGGCCAAAGCTGAAGGAAAAGTGTCTGGTAGAGAGCCACATTTAAGAAAATCACATTGGCACCTTTACTGGTATGGTAAGAAAGGTCGTTATGAGCGTTATGATTTTTTATTAATTCCTGTCACAATTGTTGGCGGCGTTTCAAAAGATTAAACTTTATAAGCAGAGAAAAAATGTATAATTCTGAATCTAAAATATTGGCTGAATACGAGAAAGCGAAGAAGTGGGATAAATACGAGAAAGTATTTTCTAGACTTGGTGTGCTTTCTTTTTTCATATTTATGATTATGATCATAATTTCAGCACTTACTTTAAGTTTAAATGATACCTCACCAACAAAAATATTTAATTCATATTGTTGGGCTGCAATATTGTTTTTTACAATTTTATTCACCTCATTAAGAAATATTGCTGAGCAAATTTCTTTTAAGAAATCTATGGAAATCTTAATAGACTCAAATGATGATGAAGGTGAAAAAGATCATTTGCCAGTAGTAAGAAGACAGCACACAATTATTTGCATAACCGCTTTTTGTGCATTAATAGTTGCTGATTTTATTATATTCTACTTCGTTGCTTTTAATCTCACCCTTCCACTAAATATACTGATTAATAAACCCTTATTTATTATTATGCTGGCTTGTTTGATATTTTTTGCACTTAATTATATGATTTATAAATATAAGTTTAGTAAATTAAACAACGAAGTAACGGTTGCATATGGTAAATACATTGAGAAAAAAAGAAAGAAGTAATATAAGTAAAGGCTCATTAAATGAGCCTTTTTTATACCTTAAAATTTAATTATCTGTTTGATTTAAGATTTGTTCTAAGAATATCAAAAAACGTGTTTGTATCGACTTCTCGCCACTTATAACCATAGAATTCACTAATAGGTATAACCACCTGATGAGTGAATTCTTCTTTATCATTTATGTATCCGGTTTGAACCTTTAGGAACCCATCAAGACCAAAAAAGTCATATCCAATATCTCTACTTAGGGTTGAAAGTGGACAGTTAAAATGGCCTATTGGTTGCTTTAAATAGCCCTTTCCTCTTTTTTTGGGAATTAAAAGGTTAATATCATTTGTACCAAAGAAAACTAGAATAATTTTATCATCATGTTTTAGATTCATTTAGGTGTTCTCTTCAGTCTTGGTTTCACAATTAAAAACATTACTGAGTACCATTGCATTGAAATCATTAAAACCTCTTTTCTTAGCTATAGTTTCATAAATGAAACTTTGCCAAGTTTGCAGCTTTGGATTTCTGTAGCGTGTAGACTTAGGATCAGCCAGCCAAGCATTAAAGGTGTCATAGCTTAATCCGAATAACTCTTTATTCTTTTTCCCTTCCTCAACTGCTTTGAATGAATAATTTAAGTCATGCAGTATGTTATAGAGTTCTCGCGCATTTTGAGGCGTTGGTTGATCGATCATTGCTAAAAGTTTTAATTCAGTTTCATCCGGAGCGGTTGAGCTCGAATTACTATGTATGGTGTTATTAGATGAACTTAGGCTCTCCAGAAGTGGAATAAAGTCATTGCGAATAACAAAATCATGGAATCGTTCATAGAATTCAAAATTATGGCCTTCTTCATCGTCGAGAAGATGTGCATACTCATGGATTAAAATTAATAGTAATCTTAAATATGAATTCTGCTGGTAAAAGCTGATTGTCCTTATATCGAAGACAATATTCGATGTCATGTTGGTCCATGCATTATCTAGCTCTGATTTGCCTAGAAAAATCTCTCGCTTACCATAACAATCATTTATAAAATCTGGATAGGCATCACAAAATCTAGTATTCAATTTTTTTAGAAATTCAAGAAAGCCGGTTTGCTCGTTATTTAGATCTTTTTGGTCAATTATTTTTCGATCAAAAGATATCTTTTCCTTTTCATCCTTATAATTTAAAAGGGTTACTGGAGGTATGTCTGTGAACATTTCATAGTTGGTATAGGCTACAACTATATCTTTAAACTCAGATAACAGCTTCATAAGCATATAATCATAATCATATAAGTTTTCATTATCCGGCTGTTCATTCTTATCGATATACTCTTGAATTAGGCGTGTGCGGAGATAGCCTTGCAAATGCGAAATATCATAGGTTTCCTCCAAGATGAGACAGTTTGTTCTCTTTTCGATTTTTTCAACTACGAGCACGTCGTAATCTGACCTAATTACCATCATGATAGCTTTAGATTTTGAAATATCGATAAGGCTTTGTTTATAACCTTTATAATCGGTAAAGACGTCGAGAGGAGTATTTAGCATCATCAATATTGCCTCTTTATCATACCGGCAATCTTTCAGTGGATTTTTTAGAATATTAGCCAGCATACCTAAAGCTAATTTGCTCGATAGCTTCTTATTTTTTTTCTCATTGATTGTGGTGAGTTTAATAAAGGTTGGATCTACGACATCTCGGATCTTCCCTTCTATGTTTTTAAATAGCTCACAACGATCCTCAATAATTTCATTACGTGAAGATGTAATCTTGAATTGAGATTTAGAAATAATACTACCTTTAAAAATAGCATTTTTAAAACGGGCATAAGGAACCCAAACACCTATATTATAGACTTTAAGGGAATCAGAATTCGGATCTAGAATATAATATGCATAATCATCTTCAATGATTTTGCATTCAGAATCTAAACAATCTGATATATTTTTATTAATTTGATTTTTATTTATGAATACTGGAATTTGAACATATTTAATAATTGATTGGATTTCTTCTATTATTTCAGTAATAGAACCCATCGAATCTGTAATGTTTGTATAAATATAACCGGATATTTTGCATCCATTGAACTTTTTGGCGAGTCTAGTAATAGTAAACCCAAGTTCTTCGTCTGACTTTTCTCTTAGCGGCTTATAGATATCTACTTTGAGTTGGTAGTTGTTACTTGTCCATGTGGTTATAGCGTAATTAAAGACCTGTCCGCGACCAATACGAAATTTTCCGTATGTAGCATCACCCTCTTCATGAGGTGCACCAAACATTGCAAAGTATTCATCAATAGATTTTTTGGTAAAACCTTTTCCATCATCAATAATTTCAAACTGAAGATGTTTTTTGGCATTTAACCATAATTTTATATTTATTTGCGTGGCATTTGCATCAATAGAGTTCATTATCAACTCTACTATCGCTTTAGGTAAACCGTTGGCTTGCTGCTCAATGGCATTTACGATGAACTTGGGATGCAGCTTAAATTTTTTTGTTGTAGAGGTCATAATTATATCCGGTTAAGGTAATATAATTATTATATTTCATGTACAAAGTACAATCAATTAAAATAAATAAAATATTGTACAAAGAACAACAATATTAATTATAGTTTTAAATGTACTTTGTACAATAATATAAAGTTTTCTGTGTGATGTACAAAGTACATTTATTTGTGCAATGTTGCAAGGTAGAAAGGTCTAAATTTAGGTGCTGCCAATGCCAAGTCTTCCATACGTTTTTGTGGCATAGGATGAGTGCTTAGCATTTGCGAGAGTTTATTGTTCTGCCCTTTCTGTTGGTCCCCAACCTTCTTCCATAAGGTAATGGCTGCATCTGGATTAAAACCGGCTTTGGCTGCTATTTCTAATCCCAATAGATCCGCTTCACTCTCCTGACTTCGGCTATGCGGTAATGTTAATCCTAACTTTGTACCGAAGTACGCCAAGATCTGAGCATTGCCTCCAATTTGGCCTAACGCTAAATCCGATACGAGATTTCTTGAAGCTTTTTCTCGGCCATGCTCAAGTAGTGCATGAGCAATTTCATGGCCGATGATTGCTGCAATCTCATCGTCATTTAAATTAAGAGTTTTGATCATACCTTCAAAAATTGCCATTTTGCCTTGACCTACACAAAAGGCATTAATTGTAGTGGTATTAATTACATGTAGCTCCCAAGTCCATTGATTCGTTTCAGGTTTAATGTCTTGAACTTGCGCCGTAATTTTCTTGGCTATATTGACTACTCTTTTTGTTAATTCAGGTTTTCTATCCAAAGCGCCAGAATTTTTATAATTGTTCATTAAAACAACATAACCTTTGTTTGCTTCGATGTAATAGTCTTGAGACGGGATTAAGAGAAATTGTTTTCTTGAGAGTCCGGATGCTGAATTTTGAATTGTAGTCATGCAACCAGATAAGACGCTTGAAATTAGAATCACACTCAAAGCTTTATTTATCATAAACTTAACCCTGTATTATATTGTCTAATTTTATATCTCTAAAAAGAGTATACCAAAAAAAACAAGATTTTTAAAATCTAGATATATGCAAAAAATAAAAATCTTGCTACGATTATTTTAATACAGTTCCGACCTAAAAGTCGAAGGAGCCGCTTCATGCGTTCACCACAAGAACATATGCAACTTGATGTTCATATAGTTATAAAAATACGCCTTCTCGAACTTGAATATAAGCTGCACTTAAGAACCGCTATCTGTTTTCTATTGGGTGCTGTTTTAAGCTTAAGCTTCGCCTTCCCTTTTGATTTTGGCTTTTCTTTATCCACACTGTTTTTAATAGCCTCGTTTGCATCTGGTGCAGTTGCTTTGTACTGGTTAAACTCGGCCCAAGAATTTAAAGCAGCCCACCGAAGCTTATGTGATGAGTATTCACGGTACTGAGTATGGAGATTGAAATCATGACTAAAGTTATTTCAAAAAGAAAAACCATTTTGGATACCGCTTTATCACTCTTTAAGCAGTACAGCTTTAAGTTTGTCGGTGTAGATCGGATCATCAATGAGTCACAAGTTGCGAAAATGACTTTTTATAAACACTTTCCGTCTAAGACTTTGTTGATTCAGGCTTGTTTATGTGAAGAGCAAAAGACAATTGAAGAGTCTATTTTAAGTGAGCTGTCTTTACTTTCTGAGGCTGGAAATATCGACCGTTTAAAAGCATTGCTAAATTGGCATGTCACGTATATCAATCAGCAAAATTTTAATGGCTGTCTTTTTCAAAAAGCAGTGTATGAAAATGAGGTGAGTGAGGAAGTTTTATCCGTCATTCAAGCCCATAAACAATGGAAGTTCAAATTAGTTTCAGACTTAATGGAAGTTCCAGAATGCAGTACTGCCTTTGTCTCATCTTCGATGGTGTATAGCATGTTAGAAGGCATGCTCTTGCCTGCAAATATAAATCCATGTGTGGACCATGAAACAGCAATTAAGAGTCTAATTCAGACATTTGAGGCTTAAAGCCTCAAATAAGGAAAATAAATGTGAATAATTTATTTGATACGATTTATTCAGATATGTTTGTAATGATTGTTGCAAGTGCTTTTATTGCAGTGATGATCACTTCTTTAACCTCAATATTAGTTAAAGTAAATTTAAGTGGTTACGCCATACCATTGACATCTTTTATTTGGTTTCTTTTTTTATACGGTCCAATTCCAGCTCCGGCCCAACAAGCTTTAAAGAAAGATCTAGTTTTTTTAAAAAATAATAATGTTCAAACGAATGCAATGATAAATACAATTATTCTTTCATGCAGTGATGCTTTAAAGGGTAGCTATATTAAAGGTTATCAATATAGAGATTTCAGAGAAGCATATGAGCTTGATGTTAATGCATTTTTAGAAAGTAATAAACTTTTTACCCATCCTTTAAACTCCAGCCAAATTACCAAAGATCCAATCTATGCTGAAAGTAAAAATATTTGTGACGCTGCTTGGATGTATAATAAGTTTAAACAAGAGCATCAAACAAAAGGGTAGAACAATCAATTTTGTTATTAATCTATTGCATTAATTTTTAAATTAAACCAATCAGAACAGTAAATGTTTAATAACTTTAAAATGAGATATTAATGTTAGTTGTATTTTTAGAACTATTTTATAGAGAGTGGTGGATTCAGGTCCTAGTTTGTATTTTGCTTGCCAAAATTATAGCCGACCTACTATCCGTTTATTTTAAAAAGCCACTCAAATCTTTAGTCATACCATTTACAGCAATCGTATATTTTACATTCATCTTCACCCCTTTACCTTCAGTTGTTCAGCAAGAACTTAAAAAAGATTTGGTTTTTTTAAAGTTCAATAAAGTTAAAACTAATGGAATGATAAATCGAATCATCTATATATGTGATGATAAGAGTCAAGGAGGCTACATAAAAGGCTTTCAATATGAAGAAATTAAAGATGCATATCTCCGCGATATTGATAGACATTCTGAGAAAGACGGTGCCTATCTAAGTCCGGTTAAAAATGCTGAAGCGGATCCGATCTATAAGGATAGTCAGGATCTTTGTGAAGCTGCTTGGATGTTAAACAAATATAAAGCGGATCATCAAATTTTTCCTGAATAAGTGAGATGTCTCTATGAGTTCAATTAGATTAAATTTAATGTCGCCTAAGACTATCACTGAAGGTGTAAAAAAAATCCTGAATCACTTGTGTTTGCAAGAAAAGGATGCGGAGTACTTAGAATTTATAAAACCCAAGAAATTTACTCCAGCTCCAATTGAATGCCATTTAAATGTTTGGGTTCAATGTAATAAAGAAGGAGGTTCAGCAGTAAGCGGCTGGATGATTGCTGAAGATCCTAAACATCATTTTGTAGAGGCCCAATATCACACTGTATGGATCTCGCCTTCAGGCAAATTAGTTGACATAACCCCAAGACAGGATAAGGAAAAAAAAGTGCTGTTTGTGCCGGATTATGCACGACCATTAAAATTTAATGTCTCTCCAGATGGGAATACAATATTTTTTATCTATACGAATTGTAAGATGCAATTTAAAAAAATTATCGTGGATATTGAACGTGTACAGATCATGAGCAATTCTAAATTTGCAATTAAGCACGGATTCTATAAAAAAGGATAAGATATGATTGATACCTTATTGTCTCCTTTTTCAGTTAAACACGAGCTCTATAGTCAACTGAAGAAGCATCAAGAAAACAAAATCAATATTGTCGATAGAGACTCAATTTATCTATTTGATATTTTTAGTTTTGAGTCTTTCAAAATAAAGAGTGAAAGCCCCTATTCCCATGTTGCTTATTTCTCTTGTTCCTATACAGATGATGTCACTGAGCTGGAACTTTGCTTTAATCCAATTTTTCAGGATTTTGATATACCTAAATTGACAATAGATATTTCACAGCTAAGTGGTTTTGGCCACTCTAAATCTGACCTATTCAAGTATAAATCTATAGATGAATTTGTTGAAAGTGAATGCCCTTCTTATATTGAGACAATTAGTCAGGCTCAGTTAAGACTAATGCTCTCTCATCGGGGGATCCAGATTGTAAATAATCAAGATTCAACATTTGACAATTTCTATATGTATGGCTGGCAGCCTAAAGTATTTTTAAGCAATGAAAATGGTTCACATCATCTTGCGTCAGCTCAATACATTGCGTTAAGACTTAATCAGCCAGTACCATTGACTGCACGACTTATTTATAAAGTCATTAGAGGTGAGCAACTTGCTAATTTTCATGATCGTTATGCAGCGTACATAACGCCTCTCCATGAATTAGATGACTACTTTAAGTGGTTTGATAATTCCAATATTAAATTTATCCGGTTAGATGATTCTTTGCATGAATATGCAGTGTATTTCTTTAAGCGTACAAGTGAAAACAAGCGGATCATAGAGCTGTTTAGTTCAAAGTTTTCTTCATTAAACCAAATATTATGGAAAAGACTGTCAGATCAAACAAATAATATGCTGTTAAAAGCGCTTGTACCGCTTAATTCAGGCTGTTGGAGCTATTAGTATGGCTAGCCCCCAATCTTGCAATAAATTTGCCCTAAAAGCCTCCTGTAAGGATTGTCCGTTTAGAAAAGATAGCGGAGGTTATCTACATCCGGAAAGGGTACGGGAAATTGTTAATTATATGAGTAAAGATGATGCTCTATTCCCTTGTCATAAAACTGTGGGTACAGCTCGGACTAATTTAAACGAAGCTTTAGAGTTGCTAGAAGATGAACTGTCGTTTAACGGACTCTCACAAAATCTTACGGCACGAAAAGAGCTTGAAGAGAAGTACCAGATTGACAATCTTCAGGAAGCACTACTTGAAGAAATGAAGTCAGAAAAGGTTTGTGCTGGCTGGTTAATATTAGGGAAAAAAGAGCAAATCATTAACAATAATTTCCCATTGAGATTAGCTCAAATGCAAGGACTTTTACGGTTAAATGAATTAACAAGAGAGGAAGAGATATATGATTCTATTGAGCAAGCAATTTCAGATCATTCTTGAGCAGCTCCAATATTGTATTTATAGGAATTAAACTGTTTATCTATCCTTTATTAATTTTAAAATGTACATAGGCTTGTCTTCACAACCCGTATCATAACCAATTTTTGAGATTTCTTTAATGTTTACATTCCTTCAAGAGCACTGGTATTTCGTTTATATCATTGCAATAACGATTGGTTTGCTGTCTCTTTTTATCCGTCTTTATATATTACCTAAAATTCGATCATCGGAAGGTCCACAAAGTGAAATTTTTTTCGCAAAGAATTTAATCGAAATCTTGAATTCTGATCATAACTTAGTAATGTATGTGAATAATTCTGATGGTAAATCACCAGATTCTAATATGCGTGATAATGTAATTATCAAAGACCCTTTACGTTTTGAAGATGATTATTTAATAACTAGAGCATCTTCACCACATATTTATTTTGATCCAAAGACATTAAAGGTTAAAGGATATTTCTTCCTTCATAGTAAGGGAACATTCCAAGATAAGTACGCTGATACAGTATATGAAGGACAATTAGAACTACTTGAAGTCGAAAATAGAAAAGGTGTTAAATAAATGGACAATTTAATTTTAATTCATATTTTAAATTTTTTCTTGATTATTTGGTTTTTTAATAGCTCTATTTATAGCTTTATTCGAAATAGGATTATTGACAAGCGTGATGGTGCTGCCATGCGAGCTACAGCATCACTTAGTGGATATGTTGAGAAGTATGGTTTAAAAGCTTGTTATGTAGATAGTAGCCAAGCTGATTATAGAGTTAATAAATCTAAACTACCTCCAGCAACCAGAAAGGCCGTTAATGCTCTAGAAAATATAGAGTTCAATACTCGTCAATTTATATTCTATGTTACGGACGGTGAGACTAAAGAGCTTATAGCACATTGCTACCGTAGTGAAGATGGCCAATTGCTTAAATACAAAGTCAAGTTAAGCCCGAAATCAAAATAGAAATTTATAGACACGCCTGAGAAATCACTGATGACAAATAAAGCTTCACAGCCTAGAACATTTACATTATCTGATGAGAAGAGGATCCATATCTTAACGACAGCTCTAAACTTATTTGATCAGTTTGGTTTTCAGCATATAAGCATTATGCGTATTATCACTGAAGCAAAAATTGCTAAACAAAGTTTCTACATGGCTTTCCCTTCCAAAGATTCCTTCATCATTGAATGTTTAGATATGGAAATCTCTAGACTGAAGCAATCACTAAGCAACCTCTTGGGCCAGTGTGGTAAAGATGACCATACAAGTATTTTAAAATCCTTCTATCAGTGGCACGTGGACCTAGCTTATAGAGAAGGATATAACGGTACGCTGTTAACAAAAGCTGTGATCGAATATTGGAATTTACCAGATATAAAAATGAAGGTTGAAGACTTCAACAAATGGAAATATGAAATTATTGCAGAGTATCTGGCGGAAGAAATCAACAATGCTCGACTAAGAATTATAGTAAGCGCAATGAATGGGATTTTATTGCCGGCTAGTACTTACTTGCCTACATGGGAAGATATTGAAAGTTTATATGGTGAGCAATTTTGAAAAAAAATAGTTTGAATCGAATCATCTTCAATGAAGGACTAAATACATTAAAAATTTTAGTTTTTGTAGTATTTGTAGTCTATATTCTAAAGTACTTCTTAAATGTATATTTAGGTGTCGTATTAAGTGGAGAAATGGCTCGTTTCTTTGGCATTTTTATGACACTATTAATTGTTATCTATGATTATATCTCAGGAATTATTAATAAATTATCTAATAAACTTCAAGAAGAGACTGATCGAAAAGAAGCTATTAAAATACTTGAAGCAAATCAATTAAAAGTAGGTTTAATCTTATCAGAATTACCTTTGGATTTAAATAATTTAGAAAAGCGTGAATGTGTGGAAGCTTATATAACTTTAAAGGATCAAAATTCACAATTCGTCCTCGTTAATTCTGATAACGAAGTAAATGCACGATTGTACTTTTTAGGAAAATATGCAGATAAAGATCACAATAAGTACAAGCTTATACTTAAGAGAAATTTAGATTAATTTTTATACCATCATCATTAATTAACATCGCAAGGTATGCCGTTTTTGGTGATGATGGATTTAAATTGAGCTATTAATGGTTTCTCTGAAAGAATGACTTTCTGTAGTGAATAGTCATCTTGAAGTTCAAATTTTGCAGTATTTGAAGCAATGTAGTTATGTTTTTCTTTTAATAAAGAATATGCATAACAGGTCTTTAATCCATTATTAGGCTCTTTGGTAAGTTCTTGGAATACTTGAGCAATTTCCATGTCTCTTTCAAACAGACCTTTATTGAACTGTTCTTTGGTCGCTTGTGGTTTTGCGTCAACAATAACTGGTAATAAAGCTAAAGAAAGTACTAAAAGAATTTTAACGTTCATGAAATTCATCTTTTTACTGTTTTCATAATTATAACATTACAAATAATTCTTGATTCGAAATATTCTTTCAAAAACATATATCCTTATGATAACATTGGCTTGCTAAATGCGGCTTCTGGTGCAGCTTACTTGTGTGAAAGTAAAAGCCATCTTTTTAAATCTTATATCTACAAATTTAAACGAACCTTGTCGTCTATTTGTCTAATTTCACACCAAATAGCAATTTTCAAGGAATCGTTATATCTAATGAAAAGAAGTTCTTCTTAAACTCTTTTAAACGCAATGCAAAATTGCTTAATACTTCTTTTGATGTTGTTTCAAATACACTTAACACACCTTTTAAGGCACCAACTTACTCTCAATGCTTAGAAATCTTAGCACGATCCCTCGGATTTAAATCGTTTAAAGGATTGACTATTGGCGATGTCAGTGGTTTAAAAGAAATTGGCTATCTAAGTGATTTTGATAAAACTAAATTAATAGAAAGTTACTTAGAGGTTAATCGAAAAAAAATTATTACAATGCCGCTTAAAATCGATAGCTCTTTGGATTTAAATTTAACAATCGATGCTGTATGTACTCTCGCGTATCATATACAAACCTTTCCTTTACTTCGCGATTTCTATCTACCAAAAAGATATCTCAGTAAACATCTAGATTTTGATAATGGCCCCTTCAGAATTAATGATACATTATCAAAAATTTGTGCACATTGGTGTATATCGCTATTGCTTGAAAAACCGCAAGGCTATGAATTTTATAAAGGTGTTTATGAGAACAACAACGACATTCTTTACGATGTATCAATGAGTTTCTTCACAAAGAAAAAAATTAATGATTGGTATAAATCACGTGACTTTTTGCACGACTTTACTGATCTTTTTCAGCACTGTGATTTTATACGTGTACAAAGCGGTTGGACCGATTTTGATAACTTAAGTAATTCGAAAATCAATATATTCTTTCCTCCAGCACTACATGAAAGAATAGTAAAGTTATCTTTTCCTTCTAATTAATCAGCTAATTGAATATATATTGGAAGCTGAATTTAACAGCTTCCAATTTTGAATAATTCGTAACAAAGGAATGTTTGCAAACCTAGACGTAATTAATATTATTAAATAAAACGTTAAGAATAAAAGGAACTGAATATGATTGACTGGTTACTGATAAGACGGGCAGTATCAGTTCGGACTTATCATAATATCATTACTTATTTTTTTCTGATTATTATCCTTCTCTGCCTTGTAAATATTGGTATGCAACATTTACATGGATTCGAACCAAGATCTTATAAATACAATTTATCTTTAATTTCAACGTTATCGGTTTTACTTGGGTTTTATCTTGTAAGAAGTCATTTTAAAGATGTTCAGAGATCGTTACCTCGATTTACTAAAGAGGAAGTGCACATTCTAAGAAAGTATAAGGAAATAACATGGGTTCTATCGGAAGATTCAAAAAAACTTTGGGCTGAAGGATATCTTGCATATTCAAAATTTCATATAACTGAAAATCCTTATCAGGTTGATACTCAAGAGTACATTTCTTGGCAGGCTGGTAATGCTAAAGCAATTAAATATGATGATAAGCCATCAAACACTAATTAAAAAAGGAGTTCATAGAACTCCTTTTTTTTCACTGCTGATTAATTTTGCCTGTGCTAAACCTTACTTTATATTCACACTCTCTTTCTTCAGAGTTCGATAAATTTTCAAAAATGATTTGATCTTCAAATTTTTGGTAATGCCTGAAGAGCTGACTCAATTTTTGGAAGTCAGTTTCTAAGTTGAATGTGGAAGCATCTTTTTTAGAAAAAGGTAGAATGAAGATTAAATGCAATGTACCTAGCTTGAAATCTGCTACCACGTGCGGCCACTCCGGATCCGTATCACTGATTCGTGTATATAGAGTTAACTCCGGATGTTCCGCATAACTTTGGCCATACATTTTGGCTATATGAAATTGCTGCTTTTCCTCACCAATCTCCGGATCTGAAAATAACCATTCAATAGTCGATTCGAAAGCTGGTAGTTCTTTAGCCGGCAATACTGAGATAGCGTATTTGCATAATGACTTAAAGATTTTAAGTTTGTTAACTTTTTGATTGGCCGATAAGCTGACAATTAAACCGTTTTCTGTTTCTACAATGTCCTGTGAAGCAATCACAATAGAGTTTTCTTCAGATCCTTCTTGCTTGTGCTGGAACACTTGGCCATTCTTAAACTTCAGATGTGGAATGCCCTTCTTTCCTCTTGTTCCATAATATACACGTAGGATATCAAGGTACTGTATGAGATGAGGTTCATAATCACGACCGAACCTCTCATTGCATGTATCACATTCATCTGCCGTTACGATTGATTTATTGCCCAGCGCTTCAGAAATCGTATGAGCCACTTTTCGAAAGGTTGTGTTTTCATCAACCGGTGATTTACAAAACCTACAAACGCCGTGTTCTTTTGTTGGTTTTTGGCCTATAACAGTTCTCCGTTCTGTTTCACCAAACACAGCAATGTTGTATTTCTCTAATAAATCATCAAATAAGCTATTAAATCCTTCCATGTGAGTTTGCATGTATTGATTTACTTCTTCATCGCTGTTCAATGAATTTTTGGCTCTAAGAAAAGTTTGCAAAAGCATTTGTGCTTGCATCTTTTCTGTAAACTCATAGGGAAATACAAAGAAGTATTCATCATCTTCAATCGAATTGAGCTTACTAATCGCTTTATGAATACTAGGCTTGAGTTTAGTGTAATCGCTCAACATAGCATTAACTTGTGTCCGTAAACTTGGTGTCATGCGTTGTAAAGCGCTGGCTTTGATTTGATTGGGATGTGCTGGATCGAGATCCTGTTTGACATTGCTGGCGTATAAAACTCTGTACATATCATTGACGAAGTTTATAAGAGTTTCATTCTCATCTGGCCCTTCTACGCTAACAAAAAAACTATTCGTATTTTGAGTAATAAAGTGGAAAGTAAATCGAAATAGATTTACTTCAGCTTCAGTATTGTTTTGGTTCATATCGATGTCACCCCAAATTTATTAAAGTGGCCAACATGTTTGGCCACAGCATTGAAAATGCCATAAGGCTAATTATGCTCGTCCATCAATATTGTGTTTCATATATAACTTCTGAGAAAAATGAACATATTCATTTTCTGAGAGCGGTGGACCATTAACCACATGTTGTGCTGGTATTAAGGATGTTTTCTCTTTCCAGTGAGCCAGCAAATCCGGACTTAAAGCCATGATGCTTAGTAGTGAATCTAGGAAATCTGGATCGTTGTGATGGCGTGTTGTTTTAATAAAGAAAGTCGCCGTGATCTTTTTATTACCGGTTGAATTGTCTGCTACGCAAACAGAATATAAATTAGGTAGTTCGTTATAGATCTCTGGATCTATATCTTGCATAAAGTGTGTGATCGAGTCACTACCGTTATAAACACAATGAAATAGTAAAATACTAGCACCACCTTGAACAGTGGCCTTAGAAGACATAATTTTCATTTTGGAATCCTGTTTGAAAATTAAATGGAACTCATCAAAAGCTTATAATTTTGAGTTTAAAGCTATCTAAACTAGATACTAGTGCATCTACACCCTATCTTCAAATGCCCACCTTAAACGCGCTCTACGGCGCAGCTATAACGAAGAAATTTTTAATTCTCGCCGTGATTAAAATATTTACAGCAAATCCGGATACGGTTTTGCTGTAAATTTGCTCAGGTTTATCTAGATCAACTAAATTCAAGTACCAAAGCTTTATGTAATTCATCTAGTAGCTGAATAGCCCTTTGATGTGACGCGCCAAAACCAATATGAGAGCTCACATTGATACCGGTATTTTTCATTTGCGGCCGTAAATGATCTTTACCGATAACTATAAGAAATGTATGCAGAATTATACCGTTGACATGATATTATAAAATAAGACTTAAGCTAATAAACCAGCTTAAGAATATATAACTTGTATGCCAAAATAGCCTAAGCAGATTTTATCGAACCCCATATAAGGACTCACGGCGTCCCTCTTCTCCACTTTACAAAAATCGCATCTCCCGTTGACGGTCTTTTTAGTCCGGTTACGGTATTTATAATTCCGCTTACGGTTTTATCTATTCCGGATACGGAATTATCTACCACAAAAACACCATACTAAATTTTTATTTTTTGCATATATCAAATTTTTAAAAAATAGTTTATTCTACATTTAATGCAGATCAGCCCCCTTATTCCGCAGCCGGAATAATCCATAAACGGTATTAAAACCATAGACGGACTAATACTAGAAATGGAAAAGGTCCATAAACGGAAAGTCCGGCAATGGAAGAGTCACTTAAATAGGTTACTCAAAGGTAGAGCGAAGTCGGCTAACTATAAAGCAATAGACCTGCTTAGGCTATTTTATAATAGGTAATTATCATGCGTAAAATTGGTTTGATATTTTTTTTGCCGGTTCTCATCTCCGGTTGTTCTTCTCCAGCTTCAGAAGCCGAAATTCGTGCCGCCGTGCATGAATGTGAAGGTGTTATGCATGATATTGAAAATCAGATTCAACCAAAAACTGAAAAGAAGTTCGGCCGGTTCTGGATTGAAGATGCTGAGCCAGTGACTAGCAGACAACTCAAGTCATTTTTAAAAGACTGCAAAAATGACAAAAAAGAAATTGTTGAAGCCAGTAGAGATCAAAAAACAATCAGCAAGCAAATTAATGTAGTGGCCGAAATTAAGTATGAAAATGAAATTAAACACGCCAAATCAATGGCGTATCTAGATTCCCAAAGTGAGGATAATGCAAAATGACTTCCCTGAAAAAATATATTTGTCTTGGCGTTCCAGTTTTATTTTTAAGCTGCAATCTTTTCGCTGAACAACCAGATCCGGCCTATATCAAGGCAATGGTTAATGAAACGATTGCTGGAGCTCAACAAAACCAGCGCCGTTTTAAAACTGAAGACATCAAAGATGTGGTTGCAGCTTCAGATCAGAATCGCCGTGCCTACGAGCAAGATGCACAATCATTAAATAACCATTCAAAAAATTATTTATCTTCACCTCAAGCGCAAGCGGATCAAAAATGGGCTCAAGAAACTATGCGTAAGCATGAATCTTCGCCGGAGTTTAAAAAGCATAAGCGTGATGCTTATGAAACTTGCTTAATAACACAGCGCTATGCTCCAGTAAATTGTGAGGTGCCGGAATGATCTATGTCTATTGGACTTTTCAGGTCTTATTTTTCTTAATATGGATTTATTGCCTTTCATATCTATATACAAGAAATGATAAAGATGACAAGTTCAGAATTTTCGCACTTATTGGTGCCGTAGTTTTTGGACTATTAACTTTTTACTGGAACGACACTATCGCTCAGCTTACTGGTCAAGGATTTATATAGATGTTTAACATATTGGGATTACTGGTGTTAGTTTGCATTTATTTTGGGATTTCTTACGTAACTGGTCCAGCAAGCACCGAATCATTAGCAGAAATTAACAAACTAATAGATGCTTCAAAAGGTCAACCGTATGAAGCAGAGTTCAAAAGCCAAATTTCCGATCTCATGAAAGATGGAATTACCAGAACAGAGGCAGAGGAGATACTTCATATTTATGAGGAAGTACGTCTAAAAACTAGTTTAGTTTCTAAGGATACTAAAAGTGATAGTAATGGTTTAAATATAGGAAATAAAGAAAATGCAAGATGATGTTTATATTGAACCGTTTAAACAATCTGATTTATCAAAGAAAATTGATAAATACTTAAATTTTGTATTAGCACTTGGTTTACTTGCTTTTCTGATTTGCATAATACTAACCATAGTAGATGCATTTATTGTTAAAGCAGGTTTTAGTAATAAATTTTTTGAGATAAAAAATACCGGATATGCAATTGTTATTGTAGTTATTGTTGGCTTAATAGGATTCTTGAATGGAACTTTTGGTAGAACTCAAATCAAACAAGAGTTTATTTACAAACTTGTTAATGAAGCACAAACGCAAAAATTAAAAAATAATATCTTCGTAATATTGAAACATAACGAGATATTAACAAAAGGTGAGCTAGAGTTAATTAAAGATAAGATGGTAAACGAATTAAATCAAATGCAAAAATCTGGTTATAGAGAAATGATTGATACTAACAATTCGCTTTCTGAGGACAAGTTAGATTATATTAATGGTATAAAAATTGATATTGAACTCATTAAACTTATTATTTCTAAGAATGAAATTATTTAGGAAGATAATTAAGTATTGAACTTAAGGAAACCATAATGAGCAATTCATCTGAATCAAAAAATGATTTTCAAAATGGCCAAGTTGAAAATTATCTTGCAAAAGTTTATCCGGATTTACCGCCAAAAGATATAGGTTATATGGCTGCCACTATGGCAGCTACAATAGAAGCTGAAGCTCGTTTTATGCGGAAATGGAAATCAGATGCACCAACGGCTGAAGAATTTAAACGCCGAATTCCTTTTCTTGAATATCTTTTTGAACTACCAGAAGGTAGTCGTCCACCTCGCGGTAAATGCCGCAAAATGTAAGCAAAAGCACTCAAAATTGGAAGGCTACAAAGAATGAACGCTAATCATTATATTCAACTTGCTAGAGAATTTCGCAAGTTTAATTCCGAACCAATTTTAGCTAGTCAGAAAATTGAGCATTTAGCACGATATATGAAATTGCATCCTAAGATTGGTGCATACGAAGATTATATTCGTAATCTACCGCTTGGCAGCCGATTACCACGGGGTAAGTATTTTAAAGGTCGTAAAGCTGGTGACAATATAAGAGCTATGGATGAGTACTGGAATATGATCAAAGAACCGACTATTAGAAGCACTAACGCTAAAATTAGATCCTTAAACCCTGTTGCCTCTTTTAAAACTCAATATGACTCTACTATGATTTTTTTGCAAAGAGTCGCTAATTACACTTTGAATTCCGCACAGAGTCAACGTGCCAAATCTCTCATTCTGGATACACCCGATGGTTTTGAAACGACTATTTTATCCGTAGTGCAATTATGGGAAAAAGATGCATTGTTAAAAGATTTTGCTACAGCATTAAAACTTGTTGCTTTGCCTAATTAGTGTGGTAGGACAAAACCGACTATAGTCGTAATCTGTTGTTAATTCGAACTGTCATGTGTACGTTCAAGTAAATAAAAATAGGTAATCAAAATGAAGCGCAAAGTTAGCTTAAATCAAGTTAGTTTAGATGGAAAAAATGGCATAAATGAGGTGAGCTCATGTAAGTCTTTGAGCTCTTTTAACAATTTAGAGCATTTAATTCAAAGTGTTCATAATGGCGAAACAATTTACATAATCGATGTTGGGCGAACTTCTTGGGATATTGAGCAACTAATGAAAAATCATATTAAATGAATATCATCTTTTATATGAATCCATTATTTTAGATAGAAAAAAGCCTAGTATATGAACTAGGCTTTTTTTATACATCATTATTTAATCAGGAATTCACTCAGCTTTAACTTGCTTTCTTCCATTTCACTTTTCAACCATCTTGGCATCTGTCCTCGTCCTGTCCAAGTGTTCTCCGGATCAGCCTTACTTCTATAACGTGGCTCAACAGTCTTTGTTTTTTTCTTTTTATTATGGGTTTTCCCAAATTCAATGAGCTGGTCTAAAGTCAGTCCAACACTTTTGGCAATTTCCTCTAATTGGCCAAAGGCTGCCACTTTCTCTTCAATTTCCCTTTTTCCTTTTTCAAGACTTGCAGCCTTGATCAAATCCTCTAGTTCTATTGATGAATAACCATCTAAATTAAATTCTTTCATCATTAATACTCAATATGTTTTAAAGTAAATATTTTAATGGAATGTTAAATTGATAATTGAGATTTAAAATATTTAATTAAATCCCCAACTACAATATTAACCGCAAGTTCGTTATTTGCTAAGTTTGTACTATAGGCTCCAGATCGAATAGGATCACTAATAATCTGAGTATAGTTTTGCATCGCAAAATTTACACTAAATAAATAAGGATAGAGTACTTTACTCTGATTACTTTGATTCAGTAAAGAATTTAATGCATTTTCATTTCCAACAAAGAATATTCGCTTGACCATGTCAATAACATAATCATTTTTGAATGAATCAATATTTTCGGAAAAATAATTAAAGTACTTCAAATTATTATTGGTCAATTCGTCAAAATTCTCTTTAGAGATATTTTCAAAGAACGTTGTTTTAGATCCTTTGATAGCTAAAGTAGAAATCAAAGTCGCAACAGATTTAGCAATTTTATTCACTGGATTATTGTAATCAGACTCTTGTGAAGTTTTGGGTATATCGCCTTTACCAACGGCACTTTCGTAGTTTGTTCTACTAGCCTTCACAACAACATCATCGACTTCTTCGCCTAAAATTAATGATGATTGCCCTTTACCATTTTTAGAATCAATCCAGCTCTTATCTTTAAATGCTGAACGGCATGCCCCGACAAAGTTAATTGTCTGGCCCTTTTTCTTCAATCCATTTATCCATTGTTTAAGACGCGATAGAATCGTATATATAGAATCATCTGTTAAACTATCGATATCATAATTTTCCGGCACTAACTGCTTAATACGGATTCGTAAATTTGTTGTATTCTCAGGTGGACTATCTAAGAGTGATTGCCATGCATGAGCAGCTTGTTCATTATCAACAAACTTATATTTTTTGAATAGTTTTATCGACTCTATTTTTTGACGCTTACCTCTTATAAAGTCTGTTTCAACTTCATATTCAAGCAATTCGTTTGCATTAAAATTTTTTAAAGCTGGTTTAAGAGTATCACGCAAGAAATAACGATTTTCTTCTACATCACCATAGCCTAGATACTGTTTGAATGTTTCGTATGCCAAAGTAATTGGCTCATCAGTTCCTTCCAGTAATTTATAAATTAATAATTCAATTTTTCCATTTCTTCCTGTTGATGTACTTAAAGACTGTATTTGTGTCCAACTAAATAAACGTTTTACTTTTTCAATCGATATAGAATCAGTAATAATTGAACTAAAAAAAGGAGGTAATGAATATACAATTTCAAGACTTTGGTAGTCTGGTTTGTTATCAGCTTCCACCTCTTCTCGATTAAGCATCATATTTTTATTATAAATCGCAAAATCTTGAATAAAGCTGAATTGTGAGGAAGATGACTTTAATCCTTGTGCATTGAAGATATCGATTTGTATTTCAGCATCTCTTAAATTACTTAGTGATTTATTAATCTCCTTAAGTCTGTGTTGACTATTTGTTTTGAATCTTAATAGATCAAACGGTATTTTAAAATTAACAATAGGATGAGAACCATTATCTTGAAAATTTTCAAGAATTTCACAAGCATGATTCAAGAGACATAACCAAATCTTATGTTCAACTAATGAACATTCATGAGTCACATGAATTAATGAAACTGGCAATTTAAACTCTGTCTCATACTTAAAAGAGGCTAAATTTGGGTGCCCTTGACTAAGACTATTAGCTTGACTATAGCCCAGATCAGCAGGAGACAAGCTCTCTGCGTCAGAACTAGTCAATTCTTGTGATTGTACGTTCATTTGATCTAATAATGACGTTTGTTAGTAATGACAAAGTTATATCATAAAGAATGTGTGAGTTAAATAGAAATACCTCACATTTAGAACACTCAATGTGTGAGAAAAGTAAAAAAAACTCACATAAAAAAAAGATCCCATGTTTGGGATCTTCTTATTTACACAACTTGATCTAAATAAAGTTGTGATTGATTTTTCTTATGTAGGTTTTCTTTAAACATCGTTTCAAAGAAAGGTGCATAATTAAAGCTGTAGAAAATCTGCCCATCTTTATCAAAAGAAACGTATTCACTAACGAGTTTGGTAGAAAACATATGTACAAATCTAAAAGATTCGCGGCCGGTCTTTGTATGACGAAGTAAGCGGTGTTGATGAGCACTCAAAGAACAGCTTGCTAAGCTTTTCATTCTTTTTTCAAACTCATCTAATGAAATACCAACAACTTTGGAAATTTCACTTGCATTGATAGTATGAGTCAGTTTGCTATCAAATGAAGTAAGCAAAATATTTTTTTGCTTATAAGCCATTAAAACTTCATTAATTAAACACACAAAAGCTTGATCGGCTTTATCAATTTTAGTTTCAATAGTAAATCGATCTGATCCGACCATATATTCATATGACTTAGTATCAAAATCGAAATCTAAAAATGAAAACAATTTAGAAAATCTTTTTAATGGTAAAGCAGGTAAAGAACGTTCAACTACAGAAGGCTCTTGTACATCATCCAATAATGATAATTGAACAGATGACTGTTTTTTCCACTCTGCCGGCTCATTCAAATATAATGAGTGAGCATAGGGCATAGATGCTAAATTAGTCATATCCTCACTCCTTTTAAATTGAAAATAATTTGCCATATTAATTTGAATATAAATATATCCATACCAAATTTTAGCATAGGCACATAGCGAATACTATTATGTTTACAAAAAATGCAAAGTTAACTCTTTGAATAGTTTTACAAAAACATAGTTTTTTTTAACTTAATTGAAATAAAAAAGCCGAACCAAAGATGTTTTCCAGATATTGAGCATATTGGAAATGAAACCTCACATATATATAAGACTTATCCACAGGCTTTGAAATGAAACCTCACATATCGGAAATGAAACCTCACATATATATTTTAATAATTAAATTTCAATACTTTATTGTAGGTGCCTTAATTGAAATGAAACCTCACACATCGGAAATGAAACCTCACATTTGTTGAAATGAAACCTCACACAAAATTTAATAATTTAACATTTTAAGACTTAAGTTATTGAAAATAAATTAAATAAATGAAATCTCACATTATTTGAAATGAAACCTCACACATTGGAAATGAAACCTCACATTGCAAGATAAAAATTAATAAAATCAATGAAATACAATTACCCCCTATATAGAATAAATTTAAATTTATATTTATATAAATTTATATATATAGGAAGGACTTTCTTAGGTTTTTTGAATGTTTTATTCTTTAAAATACGGCTATATCTTTTTTTTAAAATCATTTCCATTTTCCTTTTTTTGTTTTAAAATCATATTTCGCTATCCACTATTCTTTTTGACACCAGCTCATACAACAGAGCAATATAGTAGGTATTAACATGATTAAAAACAATGACTTGGATAATCTAAAAAATTTGAATAGAAATATTATTCAAAATAAACCTAATTCTGCTCCAGCTACTCCTCAAAGGCTTTTCGTTTATCTTGATGGTATCGCACAAAACAACGATGGCCATGATTATGCTTATGGAACAAACGTCCTAACCAATGAAAAAGTGAAAGTTAGACTAACAACAATTGATGAAAGAATTGATGACTTAGTTGACTCTGGTAGAGCAAAGAACAGACAACAAGTTGCCTCTCAAGTAACAAATCAGTATCAAAACTCTGCCAATCCTCGTCAATCTTTAAAAGCGCGACTGAACAGCAATGTAGTTGTACTTAGTTTTGATCAATCTTTTGAAATAAAGAGTGAAGATAATTACCGGTCATATCGTAGCCATTGGGCAGAATCAGTAACAAGCAATCCTAGTTCACAACTAATTACAGCTCCCGTTCATATCCAATTTGTAAATAATCAAAGACCTTTCGGACGTGTCGAAATTTTAGAAGAGAATTTTAAAATAGATATTGGATCCTCAAAGGAAAATATAAAAGATGCATTTTTAAAATCTCTTGTACATCAAGATGAGTTCAGCGCTGAAAGATCCGGATCTTTAAATTATATACTGCGTTATAAAGATACTAATGAACCAATCTATCAAGGTTCTTTGCAAACTTTTTTACAACAAGTATCTGTAGGTCCTGACCGATCTATCCGGATACCAGCGGATATTAATACTACTCTCAATAATTTAATGAGTAAGCCTTTAACCACGCAGGATTTCACACCTGACGATAGTATGATGTTTAATCATGATTTAAATCGAATATTGGTAAATAGATTTCTTGGTGTTGAATTTTCTCAAAAACTAGAAACTTCTAATCCACAATTACAAGATAACCTACGTCTTATTTCTGGAAAGTTGAAAAAGGGTGAAATTTATCTTGATGCTTATTCAACTCAAAATATCTTTTTTGGTAGAGATACACTTAAGACATATCAAGCTAAAGCAAATAGAAATAGCAGTCCATTAAAAATCTATACTGTTACTGATATGCACAATGAACAACCAGTTTATCAAAAAGGTTATATACATTCTTTAGTTGGCATTGATAGACATTCAGACACTTTAGCTCCTTTTGTCACATTTAGTTCTACTACTGATCCAATGGCAGTATCAAAGAAAATTCAAGATTTAAATATTAATGAGGAAAATTTAAAGCGAACCATTTATCTAAAAGAAGAATTCCAAAAGCATCCATTACCTAATAGTGCTGCTCCAGTTGTGGATAAAGAAAGAGCAAGTATCAATAGAATTCGGGAAGAAATGCAAAATCAATCTAATAACTCAATAAATTTTAATAATATTTAAAAGGATTAGATGATATGAGCGTTTTAGATAAAAAAGGTTTTATTTGGGTTAATTTAGAATCTTTTGGATATTTAACTAGACCATCACGACGTAAAGAAAACAACCAAATCGGTATTGAAATAGTTGATCTCAATAATCAACTAGATATCGATAAATTAAGATCCTTTAATGTTCATGTTGAAAAAGTGAATAAATCAAGTGTTCTTGATGTTTACTGGTCAAGCATTTCAATTAAGGACTTTTCTAATTTTATTGGTGTTGATAACAACAATATTCCCTTTCAATCCATTACATTGGCTCAGCTTAATGCTGAGTTCAATAACTCTGTTCGTTCTCTTGCCCAACAAAGAGTTGACTATGCCATTAGACATGCGACATTAATTGGTCAAAACCTGAATAAACAATATGTTTATGCTACACAATATTCACGATTTTATTTGGATCAGCCTTTAACTGAAATTGCTAAGAATGGAACAATCTCAATTGATCCCGCGCAATTTGAAGCACGATTACCTCAAGAAGATTATTGGAAAATACTTAAAGTTGGCAATCAGCCAAAGTTTAAGCGAGCTAATATGGCACATTGTGCAAAAAGCTTTGCTAGTAGCATAGTTGAAGGAACAACAAACATTCATGATTCAGATGTTGAGTTGTTTTTAAAAAAATATTAAACGACAACCATGATAGATCTTATTTGAATGAAATAAAGCCGACAATTAAGCAATTTTTCTATGAACAGCTTGAATGTTGTTTTAATAGTTTAAGTAATCAATTTAACGTACATAATTTCAATTCTTTTGAAAAAATTATTGAAATCCATAACAAACAACCAGTTAAACCGATCATTGGTATTTCTGAGCTGCAACTGCAACAATTTTCAACTCCTATAACAATTTCAGCAATATGTCAGAAATTATTATTCAATCCTGAAACTCTAGATACTGGAAAAACTCTACTTGAACCTACTATTGGTAATGGATCCTTAGTTGCTCATTTCATAAAAAAACCGCAACTTAAAATCGTTGGTGTTGAAATTGATTCGAATCGGGTGAAAAATACCCAGCTCTTTCTCGACGCAAACATTGAACAATCAAATCTAAGAGTAATTGAGGGAGATTATTCAAAGATTAAATTGAAGCAATTAAACAATAATGAATTATTTGATTTTACTATCGCAAATCCACCTTTTGGCAAAATCGATAAAACTTCACTTACTTTGAATCAAGCGGGATCATTAGAACGTTTAAATTTTTCTACTCAAAGGTTAGATCATAAAATTTTATTAGAGACACTTTCTTTGAGAAAAGACAAAGGAAGAAGTGTTTTTATTATTGGTTCAGACAGCTTTTATGAAGCTGGCGTAGTCAAGGGTGGAAGTAAAAATTTATTAAATTATCTCTATGATAATTACAATGTTGAAGCGGCCGTAGAGCTCGACGGGAGTTTATATAAGAAACAAGGGACTCGCGTCAATGTTCGTGTTCTTGTCATTGGTGATCTTCTGGAAAATAACCGTACTTATGAAGTTCCTCATGAGTTGCCCATCATAAATAATGTTCAAGATTTATGGAGATGGTCGGAAAATGTCCTACAGAAAAGATTACAACCTGAGTTAAGTTACGATGGGCCCTCCCCTTCTATTAATCAAAGTGAATCAGTTATATCCGAAGCTAATTTTGACCAGAATTTAGATGTGGTAGACGATGCTGATTTCTTAACAAGTGCATTGGATTCATATTTAAATGATCAAATAGTTCCGGATGAGTCCGGTAATGTTGGGGACTTGAATAAACCTGATGATGACGACTTCTTTGGTAATGAGGAAGAAGATACGGCTGTTAAACCTCTTTCTACTGGAGATGAACACCAGAACAATGAGATTCTTGATCTAGAAATAGTAGAGGATGAATCTCAAGCTCAGGAAATTATTTTTGAATCTAAATCATTGCAAGTTGCATATGTGCCAGTTTCACAACTAAGCTTGCCAGAAACAATGTTGCCAGCAGATCAAGCAATACTTATTAAACAAGCGCAAGATAATCAGATTAAGAAGATCTTGCTTTTAGCTGAAGTAAATCATGAATTGCAAAAATCTATCGATTTAGCCAATAACAATCCTTTCGACGGCTTTCTACTTTACAAGCTACAGTATTCAGATCTTTCATCTCTTTCTAAAGCTTTCAGTGCTGAACAGGTTGATGCTGTTACTTCCGCAATATTAAGCATTGAAAATGACCGCTCTTATATTCTTGGTGATCAAACAGGTATTGGTAAAGGTCGCTCTTTAGCTGGCATGTTGCGTTATTCTTTAATCAATGGGTTTAGACCAGTATTTTTCACAAGGAAAGCACAATTATTTAATGATTTATGGCGGGATATCGTAGATACAGGAACAGATAAATTTATTTCTAATCCTTTTATCTGTAAGCATCCGGCTAACACAGCCTTACCAAGCGGTCCTATAAGCCTTAATTTAGTTCCCACCTAAAAACAAGTGGGGACTTAATCCATGAACATGGATATATATTCAGCAACACCTCCTGTTGCTAAAAAACGCAGAACATACAGCAAAGAATTCAAACTCAGTATTGTCAATGCCTGTAAAAATCCTAATACCTCGATCGCTTCGGTCGCACTGCAACATAGTATTAATGCCAACCTTGTCAGTCGTTGGATCAGGATCTTCAGCCATCATGAGGGTGCCGTGCAGGATCCTACTCATGTGAATCCAGCATTTATTGCTTTGCCTTACACTGCTGCAATCAGCCAACCTATTGATGAGAGGATCACGTTGTGTATCACCGTGCCTCATACGAATAATGATATTCAGCTAAAATGGCAGACATCAGAAATACCTGCCTTGGCAGAATTACTCAAGGCACTGGCAACATGATCCGTATCAATGAAATTTGGCTCTCTACCCAGCCCATGGATATGCGAGCAGGAATGGATACTGTCATGGCTCAGGTGGTGAGAGCCTTTGGCTACATCAAACCGCATTGCGCCTACCTGTTCTGTAATAAACGTGGTCATCGTATGAAAGTGTTGGTACATGATGGACTGGGCATCTGGCTGTGTGCCCGGCGTTTGGAACAGGGTAAATTTCACTGGGCTCAAGTTCACCAAGGTGAAACCGTGGCCCTCAGCCCGGAACAGTTACAGGCATTAATCCAAGGTTTGCCCTGGCAGAGAATTGGATTGCAGCAAGTGGTGAATATGCTCTAAACCAAGCTCGACCATTCTGCCATCCTCCAAACGTTCTATTTCATTCTCTTCATGACCTCAGGCATACTGCGGTCATGAATACGCTGCCTGACTTAAGCCAACTGACCCATGAACAACTGCTGGAATTCACCAGACAGTTGGCGATGCAGCATCAGTCTCTAGCACAATCAAACCAACAATTGGATGCCAAAGTTCAACATCTTTCTATTCTCAATCAAAAATACGAGCATGAACTGGCGCTGTTTAAAAAGCACAAATTCGCCCAAAGAATGAACACTTAACGGCAAAACAAATCCACCTATGGGATGAAGCGGTTGAAGAAGATATTGCTGCTGTTGATCTGGAATTAGAACGATTAAATGCAGATAAAACCGATGCAGCGACACAGAAAGCCAAAACCAATAAACCTAAACGTCGACCACTGCCAGATCATCTACACACCATCCGTATTGAGCATGAACCTGCATCAACCCAATGCACTTGTGGATGCCAACTCCGTCGTATCGGCGAAGATGTCAGTGAGAAACTGCATTTCAGACCGGCACAGTTCTATAAGGAACAGCATGTGCGTGGTAAATGGGTCTGTGATCAGTGTGACACTCTGACTCAGCAAGCGATGCCCGCCTATGTGATTGATAAAGGCATTGCTTCACCTGAATTGCTCAGCCATGTGCTGGTATCGAAGTATGCCGATCATTTGCCGCTGTACCGTCAACGTCTGATCTATCAGCGGGCGGGAATCGAACTTTCTAGATCAACTTTATCTGACTGGATAGGTCGCTGCGGTGTAGAACTGGAACCTCTGGCCAATGCCTTAAAGAGGTGGTGCTGCAACAGCGGGTGCTGCATGCAGATGAAACACCGGTCACCATCATGCGGATGGGTGAGAATGAGAAAAAACCGAAGAAAGGTTATGTCTGGGCCTATGCCACCACACAGTACAATCCAGTTCAGGCGGTGATCTATGACTTTCAGGATAGTCGTTCAGGCCAGCATGCTGCAGAGTTCTTGAAAGGCTGGCAGGGCAATCTAGTCTGTGATGATTACAGTGGTTATAAAGCACGCTTTAAATCAGGCCAGGTCATAGAGGTCGGCTGCATGGCCCATGCACGTCGTAAATTCCATGAACTGCATGTGACCGGGAAAAGTCAGGTCGCTGAACAGGCATTGGTGCTGATTCAGAAACTGTATGCGATAGAAGCAGAACTCAGGAAAAAGACCGATGGTACAGCGGAAGACCGCCGCGAATACCGACAACAGCATAGTCAACCAGTGATGCAACAACTATATGAATGGCTCAACCAACATCATCTGACAGTGCCATCGAGTTCTCCCACCGCCAAGGCCATCAATTACACTCTGAAGCGTTGGCCAGCCTTAAGCCGCTATCTGGATGATGGCAATCTACCGATATGCAACAATTGGGTAGAGAATCAGATGCGTCCCTGGGCGTTGGGGCGCAAGAACTGGCTGTTTGCAGGTTCGCTGCGCAGTGGTCAGCGAGCGGCAAACATCATGACTTTAATCCAGTCAGCAAAGCTGAATGGGCTGGATCCGTATGCCTATTTAAGTGATGTGCTGAAAAGGTTACCGACACATAAAGTGACCCAGATTGAAGAGTTACTGCCGCACTGCTGGAAACCTAAATCGAATTAAAAAATAGGTATGGGATTCAGCGGACGCTTACTTTTATCTTTAATAGTGATGGATTCATTACGCATAAAGACAAGGTTGTTTATTCTCCTATGAAAACCAGTGATATCTATAATCTAGATAGAATTGGTAATCAGTTTGATATTATCTTTAGTACATACAGTCAATTTTCTGGTAGAAGCGGTAAGAAAGAAAATCTTTTTCTATCAAGTATTGATAAGAATACCCTATTATTTTTAGATGAATCGCATGTGGCTGCAAGTGGCGAATCGAATATTAGCCGGTTCCTTTCAGTCGTTAAAGAGCGTACAGGTCCTACTTATCATTCTTCAGCAACAGATAGAAAGAAAGCAAACAATCTACTTTTCTATTCTGATATTTTCCCTGCATCTTTTAAAGGGCAATTGAAAAGCTTAATCGAAAATAAACCATCTAATGAATTACTAGAAGCTATTTCTATGGCTTTGGTCAAAGACGGTGTTTTCTTAAGACGTGAACATGATTTTTCTAAACTTGAATTCCGGACATATCACGCATCGACTCAGTATCAAACTGCTTCACGTGAGTTATCCGATCAATTAGCTCAGGTACTTTCAAAAATGGCATACCTTTCTGGTGATGTAGAAGAGAAAGTTGCCAAAATGAATAGTGAGATTAAACATAATCTTGAGCACATGAAGGAGGGAAGTTGGCAAGAGAATCGTATGCAAGTGAATTCGATGAACTTTGCTTCAAGAATGCACAATATAAGCCGCCAAATCCTTCTCTCAGTTACTACCCCTTTGATTATTGATCAAGCACTTGAGTCTCTCAAAGAAAATCGGAAGCCGGTTATTGGTTTGGAAAATACCGGTGAATCGTTGCTTAAAATGTTGCTTCTAAAAGATTCAAAAGCATTTGAATTGCTGGACCAGATTAATGAACTCAAGGATTCTTCAGATTATGATCGAGCACTGAGTGACCTAAACTCAGGGAAAATGAATCAAATTGAATTTGATCAAGAGCCAATTATTGTAAAACTAAAAAAATTAGAACAGGATCTAGCTCAGTTCAAACAAGAAGATACTATTCTTGCAAAACCACCGACGATAGCTGACTTACTTGAGAATATGGTTCATAAGTTAGATATTATTCAAGTTCGTGACCGATATGGCCAAGTACGAAGTGAAACCATTGATGACGAAATCTATTCTGATTTCAAACAAGACATCTTGGATAATATTCGGAAATTACCAGACATTCCTTTATGTCCTTTAGATCTGATAAAAGCTGAGCTGGAGTCTCGTGGGTATAAAGTCGGGGAGATTTCTGGTAGAGAGTATCAGCTCAAAAAAATTGATTCTAATCAAGGTTCGGTTTTTAAAGTTGAAGTACGTCAAGAAAATAATCCGACAGCAAAGACGAAAGCTTGTAATGAATTTCAGTCTGGCATTCTTGATGCAATGATTATTACGAGAGCTGGTAGTACTGGCCTTTCATTACATGCTATTCCCGTTAATGATGGTAGTCCTAGCCAATCAGATCATTTGAGGCAACGTGAGTTCCTTACAGGCCAGTCACCTCAAGCAATTGATGAATTCCTACAAATGATTGGACGTGTTGATAGAAAAGGCCAAGTTAGTGCGCCGATTATTTCCCAATTTGATACTGGGCTTCCAATTCAACGCAAATTTCTAATGATGCATAATGCTAAACTTGCCGAATTATCAGCGAATGTCACAAGTAACCGTGAAAATGTTAATAAGCAGGTAACTGACGTCGATTTACTTAATAGTTATGGTGATGATGTTGCTCTGGAATATCTAGTCCAGAATCGCTCTGTAGCTCAAATGCTTGTCATAAATTTACCTAAAGAAAATGATAAAAATGGCGCTGAAGGTATGGTTAAGAAAATCTTTAACCGTCTTAATTTTGTTTCCATTTACCAGCAAGAGAAGATTATCGATGATTTAACTTTTGCTTATAACGAAAAGATTCAGAAACTTAATGAAATGGGAATTAATCC
This sequence comes from Acinetobacter sp. FDAARGOS_559, assembly GCF_003940475.1. Classification (NCBI taxonomy): domain Bacteria; kingdom Pseudomonadati; phylum Pseudomonadota; class Gammaproteobacteria; order Moraxellales; family Moraxellaceae; genus Acinetobacter; species Acinetobacter sp. FDAARGOS_559. The sequence goes on along the minus strand of NZ_RKJG01000004.1, from coordinate 10,707 downwards.
ATTCGTAGTTCAAGTATGTGATTGGAAAGCTCAAACTATCTCTAAACAAGAGTTACAAAGTGGCTTGGGCATTATGTCGCATGTTTCTGATAGTGCATTTTTCGAACCGGCTTATTTCCAAAAAGTTAGCTATAAATCTGAAACAAAACCTTTTCATGGCGATGATGTTATCTCTTTAATTGATAAGTCGAGACAGCTTACACGCCAGCAATTGTTCAAGCATTTATGTAATTTTGATGATAATTTTGCTTCTACTATGGAAGGAAAGGATCAGGAGCTATCTTTATCTAGTTTAATTAAGTTCTACAATGATGCTCAAAAACAGATTCTCGAAAGAGAATTAAGAGAGTCAATTAAATACTCAGCTTCGCAATCTTTTTTCAAATCTAAAATTGATAAATATGAATTTACCGAGATTGAAAACTTTATTCTGAATAAACCCAATCTTGATGAAATCAAAGAATTCTTGAAAATATCTGCTGAAAATAATAATTTTCTTCATATTTATCAAGGGTTAAATAAAGCTTTAACTGTGGTGGAATTTGTAGAAAAGCTTCAGATCTTAGAAGAACATCAGAGCTTTAATATAAATTTCGCAATAAGCATGAAGGAATCACTTTGGGATCAGCATTACCATCGTGAAACAAATGAAAATGCTTTGATACGAGTTATGTTCCCGAAATTAGGCGCTTCTAGTCTTTTAGCGAGTAATTATGAAATTCGTTACGTTTATCCAAGTTCAGATTTTGTACACAGTAGTAAGCTCAAATATTTAATAGAAGATGCTGCTTTAACTCCTACTCTATTACGGAATGTTGGTACTCATTTATTTATTGATGGAAATAAAAAGGAAGAAGAGTTTTCATTTATGAAAACTTTAAATGAAATAGAGTACTTAAAAACTAATAGTCCCCTTTTGCTTTCTTTCGATAAGTACGAACCAACCGCTATTGAGCGAACTGCAACCCTTTTAACTGGCAATATTATCAATGCCCTTAATGCTGCCTCAGTAGCTAAATTATCTTCTCAAATGATTAATTACACCGATGCTAGTGGAAATAGACAACGAGCAGTCATGCTATATGACGACTGTGAGTTGGAAGAAGTTTTAGACAAAGTTAAAGGTCTTTCAACAATACAAGAGGCGATTACTTATTTTGAACGTGTAAATGATGCTATAGAGATGAATGAAAAACCTACTCTTCCGGATTTCTATATTGTTCGTTCAAATTCAAATGGGAACCCAACTATTGAACTCAATCTAAAACCTCTAAATGATGAAACATATAACTTTGTTATTACTGGTAGCAGAAAACATTTAAAACAAGTTGCTGAGATGGATTCTATATTTGTACAAGCTGGCTCAGGAAATAGATCAGATAGTTTGAATTTAGTCCTTAAGGGAGATCTATCACAAGGAGCTCGTTCTAGCCAGACAGTTCAGGTCCTATTGAAAAGTAACTAAACTGCTAACCAACCTTTCCACTGAATTTTCTACTGTGAAATTAATAATCTTGATCCAGACGTCTTAGATCAACTTAAACCGAATACGTCGAATAAACTTACTCAGAATCTCATGTATTAGAGAGGAAAATATCATGGACAATAAAGAAGAAATGAAAGCAGCTCCACAAGCTTTAAACGAAATGGACTGGAAAGATGAAATCGTCTTTGATGATCTACTATCTAAAGTAGGTCCCATAACACACCAGACACCACTTTAAAATCGAGTGATTTGGAAGCTTACGGTTATCAAAGCCAAGTGATGCTACCAGTTAGCGAAGCAAGAGCCAAAGAGCTATATGAAAAATTGAATTATATCGATTATATGAAGATGGAACAGAAGCGTTAGTAGAAGATCTTGCAGACCTTAATAGTCATGCACAGAAAGATGGACTATTTGGTGTTCAGGAAAAAGATTGGAGAAATTATCAATTAAAATAGAAAAAACAATGATTCCGAAAATAGTAATGATCTTGAAAACTATCAGTATTTTTCGTATCCAGCTTTAGCTCAATCTATAATTAAGCGTGAAGGTGACCAATTTTTTGCAAATTATGAACTATCTCGAAGCTTGGGTTCTGATGAAGATAAAACGATTTGAATAAAGAGTTTTACGAAGAACACAAGCAGACTTAGACATTTGTTAAACGAATTAACTATATCTGAGCAATATGAACATCAAGGCTATGCTGTTTATATGCAACCAAGAGTAATTATCTGCCCTAAATAGTGATGAAGAAATAGAAGCAGAAGCAAATGAGATTAAATTATTTTTAGAAGGAAATAATGATGATCCAAAATATGCTTATGTATACGATACTCTTTATGAATTGAGCGCAGAAAACGTGTTCAATGAATTTAAGGCACTTGAAACTAGAATTGAAAGAGACATGGATTTAGAAGAAGGCAATTTTGATTTACCATTCCAGCATGCTGTAGAAAAGACTATGGAAACTTTTGATAATAACGCCCCTATTTCTAACCTTCCCTTGATAGTTTAAAAGAGCCCGAAGGATTTATGGAAGATATAGAGCAGTACTCTTATGCAGAGGATCAAAATTTTAGTTCTTCATTACCTATCAATAACGAAGAAATGATCCAAAATCTGAAGTAAAGGAAGAAAAAGAAAAAATTGATGTTAACGATGTGGGGTGCCAGAACAACTCATAATCAATGGTAAAGAGTTCAACTTGAACAATTAGATCCTAATGATATAGAAAAGCATGAGCAATTAAGAGCAGCTTTGTCGCAGTTATTGGGTAATACCAATGCTTCAACTTTTCAAAGTCCAAGCCAAATAAATCCAGTTACTTCCACTCCTTTGATTCCTCCATCAATGCCAGATTTTAACGAAAATTCGGCACAGCCTTCTACTGTTAAAAATTATTCGCTTTTCCTAGTTTTGCGAATCTTAAAAAGGCGACTCCGGATAATGCATTATCGTTATTACAAGCTGAACAACTTCTACAAACATCACAAAATATACAAGCTCCAGCTTCAGAAAATTCTGGTGCTCATATGAACACACAAAATGTTCAACATATGCTTTCAAGTCATTTAGCAAGCTCAAAATATAATGATTTGGTAAATTCACATAAAAATTATTCAGACTCAATAAATGAGTTCTGGAAATTTGACAAATTTGAGGATTTTCGTGGAACCCTAATTGAACGTGGACAAAAAGAAAATAAGGATTTGAAAACATTGATTAATGAAATGAATACAGATCCTAATTCACCATATCGCAAAGAGTTTCAAGATCTTATTGTTAATGTTGGTAGTACTGAGAAAGGCAAAGCTTTATTGAGTAAATTGAATAATTCACATCAAGACTTTTTGTCGCGCTCAGATTCAATGTTTGAAGTTATTCAAAAATCAGAGCTTTCACCTGATGATAAGACAAAATTTGAAAATAAGCTAAGTGAGGTTGTTGAAAACCAAGCTGAATTATCCTCTACCCTACCTAATTATATTAATGATGACGGGGTACGTATTAGTCTTGCGGATGAAATGAAGAAGTATGCAGAAAGTCTCAAGAAGGCTCTACAAGTTGTTGTGGACTTTGTTAAATCTAAAGTGGGTTTATCTGTAGATGGCCCTACAGAACAGTCCTCTAGCTCACCGTCACCTTAACAATGTATTGATATAGAGGTTTTATGAACATGAGCACTTTCCCCCACCCTAACATATATGAAGATGGTTGTTTTGCTGGGGCAGCAGAAATGAACTGGCTAAAACCAATTTTTGAAAAACAGATATATGTTAAATTTAAAAAAAATTCCTTTTCTCCTTTTTTTCTTGATAAGGTTAAAAGTGATTATTACTGTGAAGCAGACATTTCCGAAATTGAGAAAGATGAAGTTTATATTGTCTATATAAATTATGGAGAAACAAAGCTTTATGAGAAGGAGAATCAATATAGCCTTATATTAAAAGTAAAAATTATTAATGGAGAGTATAGGGAATATGTAGAAGGTTGCTCACTCAGGGGTGAACAGATGCCGCTTGAATCTATAAATTATAGCTTGAGGGCAATTTTCGACTTTAATTGAATATAGTCGAAAAACCCTCTAAAATTAAGCCTACTGATAATGCAAATACCCCTGCGGGGATTTGGGATAATAAAATGGAAAGTTTAGTTGAAAGAAGTGCCAAACAAGATTTGGATACTTTCTTACGTTTTATATGCACATATGCCTTAAATGATACATATGTGTCTAAAGATCTTATAACGGAAAGTCTTAAAGACTTACCGCAATCCGTTGTGACGTTTGTATACTTACTTGAGTTTTCTCCAAACGATCAGATCAGTTCTATCACTTCTATCTCAGATAGTGTTTTAAAACATTGTCAGAGCTTATTCATAATTTTAGAAATGAAAGAATTAATTCAAACGGTTACTCAATAATTTTTGATTTTTTTCCGCAAATCCTTTCAGTTATTTCATTTATTTTTTACGTAATGTGATTACAGCAAATATTGATGAGTTACCACTTGTTGTTAATTGAATATCACAGATTCTTTCAGTTTTTACTAGATCGTAAAAGTTCAGTATTTCACTCAAGAATTTTTTATTTTATACGGGCTTGGCAAACTGTTTCTGTATATAACGAAGCAAATATCAGAGAGCTAAAAGAAACAATGCTGTATGCCAGTCAAAATAAAGTCTTTCCAACATTTCAGTTTCATCTTGATCAGGTGGTGTGGGTTATGCATAAACGTACATCAGCTTTAAATAAAAATCCGCAGAAATTAAACTCTGTAGAAAAGAAACATTCGTTTAAACCAAAATTAGGTTTTACAACGGGTATTGTTCTTGGTGTGTCCTCAGCAATTGCATTGTCGACCACTGCAAGTGTCGGTGATGGTTTATCAACTATTCAATCCTCATTGAACCAAACTTCTAATACCTCAACAAACATTACGAATAGTTATACGAATACAACAACTTCTACTATTCCGACCTTATCAGCTTCTCCATTTGCTGCTAGTAGTAATGCTACTGCTGCCCAATCTGCAATTGAAGCTTCTAGCGTGGGTTGTGGTGATGCTTCACAACAAGGTTCAATTGCTTGGACTCAACAAGAAGTAATTAAGAATCGTCAGATTTTAAATACGGCACCAGTTGACATCGATGCATTGTTCAACGGATCTAAGGGTTCTTCTTCTGGTAGCTGTTTTTCAGATATCACGAAGATTATTGACTTGAGTGTAGCAATTCCCGATTGGGGTGGTATGCGAGCTGCTGCTATTGCTGCTTTACGTCAATATGCACAACGTAAAGTATGTACTATGGTTAATGAAGCAACCAAAAAAGCGTTGGAGCCACTCAATAATGCTATTGATATTATTAATAAAAATGGAACCATTGATTTGAATGGAGCTGTACAAGGGGCTATAACTGGTGGTTTGGGTAAGTTAGATCCAGATTTAGCAAATATATATCAAACACAAGCACCTCAAGGCGAAACTGTTAACATTTTTGATTCTAATCAGACTACTTTTAATACTGATGTTGCTAAAGTTCAAGATCAAGTTAATGGTGCTATTAATCAAATTGGCACAATCGGAACGAATACGGTAGTACTGGTTCAACGAATCCTACTGGAACTTCGGGTACTACATGGTCTAATAATACATCTACGCAATCTATACCAAATTTGAGCGCTAACACTTCTAATCAAACACAACAGAAGGCTCAACCACAAGAAGCTTCTCGTTCTTCAATTTTTGATGCGCTTTTTGGCGGTAGTTGAGGTGGCAATGAGTAAGCTTGTTAAAGTTGCCTTGAGTACTGCGATAACAATGAGTTTAATTGGTTCTAGTTATGCTCAGATTGCTCATACAACGTACAACCAAAATACGAGAGATTTAACATCTGCCATAGGTGTTTTGACTAAGCAAGAAGGTCTGAGCGCCCAGCAACAGGCAGAATCCGCAATGATCTCTTCTAAAGCACTAGCTACTGCAATTGGTGCGATAAATATGTCTGATCGTGTATTACGCTTATTGTTGACGATGCTGGGAGACTCGGTAGTACGCAAACCACTACTTGTACTGTTTTTGCTGAACAGCAAGCGGAAAAATAAAGATTCTTCAGTCATCTATTAATGCGGCCAATATGGTTAGTAATTATATGAAAGTTATGATGTCTAATTCAGTTGAGTCTGAAAAGGACAAAATACTTCGTCATGAAAATTACTGTTCTATTGCCGAAGCAGCAATGGGTACATGCACACTTCTACCAAATGGTTTACAAGCGGCTGACTCAAATTATGCATTAGTTTTCTCAAATCTAAGCTACAAGATGACACTTTAATGCGGCTACAGATTATATAGCGAATATTACTGATTCGCGTTTTTCTGCTCAAGATATCTGTTCAAACACTCAGTGTATGACTAAACAAATCGATTTTTTAAACAAGACTTCAGGTAATAGTCTTGCAGCGTTTGTATTGAGTAATCAAGTTAGTGATCGACTTTCTTATTCATTGAATGCTAATTCATCTGGAGCTAACTAAATGAAATATAAATATTTATGTGTAGTTGCTGCCCTCCCCTTCTGGGTCTTAGTTTTAAGGCATGGGCTGCGGCAGATGTATTGTATGGAAGTGTTGCACCTACTTCCATCAAAACGTTCAAACACTTAATAGTAAGATGGTTTCAGAATTCGCTTCTACTCAAGCAAATTTGTTGAATGCAATTCAAGAAAATACTCGTCAATTGCAGAGTGCACTTAGTGTTTCTATTGCTCAATCAAGTGCTGGAACAACACAAGTAATTGATGCACGTAAACGAGCTGGACAAGCTCTAGCAACTGCTTATCAAGCAATTGAAATGCAAGATAAAGTGATTGATACGTATTGAACTATGGATCTACTGGACAAGGTTACAATACATGTAAAGTACTAGTTAGTAACGCAACACTGAGTAAAGGTAAAGAAGTTTCGAGACAAACTGCTGCCAAAATGGTGAATGAAACTAGTACTGGTATGGTCGTGTAGTACATGATTTAAACCAAGTTCAAAAGAAACGGTTCAAAAGCACCGTGAGTTATTTTTGTACCCAAGCTGAGGCAAGTCTAGGATTATGTACGGTAAGTAAGCTGGCTGGTGGAGATACTAATGCGGCTTTACTTTTCCAACCTGCTAAGCCTAATTCATTAGAGGCTGAAGCGAGACGTACATTAAGAGGAAATATCTTAGGTTCACCAGATGTCGCTTTAAATGCTGTTAATGGTATGACACCTAGAGGTCAACAATATTTATTTGCTTTAAACCGTAAAACAGCTTTACAAGCCTTCCTGCTTATTCATTGGCTGCTATTGATGCAGCAAACTTACAAACAATCAAGAATGAAGCTGGGAACTGCGATCACCTAATCAGATGATTGATGAGACTATTGGCCGTTATTACGGTACTGACGAAGCCAAAAAGTTTCAGGCAACAATGATGAACCAGTCAGCTCGTGATTGCTAGTTGAGTTGGCAGACAGCGTGGTGCGGCTATTTGGTTACTCAATGAGGACTATGAACGTGGTTTACGTCTTGAAGGTAATTTAGCCTCACTTCTCTTAATTAGTGCTGAAGAATCAAAGTCGAAAATGCGTGATTCTTATCGCACAATGGCTGGCCGGAGCTAATTATGAAAAAGAAAACGACGTTTTTACTATTATCAGTTTTTAGTACTTCTGTAATTGCTGCTTACTGTCCTCCTTTTTCAAATCCATTGATACTCAGAGATTTTATAAGCGGTTTTCAGCAATTAAATGCGACATTCACGACTGGACTTAATACTTTGGATCAAAGTGTTAGTGCAGCTTTAACTACAGAACGCCAATTACTTTTAAATGCAATTGCTTTGAAGACAACACAAGAAGCAATGAATGCTTCCTCAATTGCTCATGCGGACCAAGAAATTGCAAAGGCGACTGCTAATGCTATTGGCGCTGTTAAACAATCAGAGCGTTTAAAAGAAACAGCTATTGATTTTGGAGCTGCTGGACAAGGCTATAACCCATGTAAGGTTCTAAATGAACGTAGAACAATTACTGAAACTCAAGTAAGGGATAAAGAAAATAGACCAGATTTAATTTTTAAGGAAATTTCAGCGGGAACGGGAAAATATGCAAATCCTGTAGTTGCTCAAGAACAAACACTTAAGCTTCATCACGATTATTTTTGTACATCAGAACAAGTATCAGCCGGCTTATGTATGAGCGTAGGTGAAATGTCTGGTGCAAATTTGCAAGCCTCTACTTTATTTGAGTATTCATCAGCGAATGATAAGTATGCTATTGCAAAAACTAGCTTCATTAACAATATGGTTGGTTTGCCGGATGCACCCTTATCTGCTAATGCAGCCAAAACGCCTCGTGGTAAAGAATACATGAGACAGAAAGTTGAAAATGATGCAGTTATTTCACCAGCTATTAATAGTTTAATGGCAATCAAATCTGAATTTACTGAAAACCCTAATGGTGGTGAGTTTGGTCAACCTGTTAAACCATTGCGACAACAATATCGGGAACAAGTAGACCGTTATCTTGGTCATGGTGAAGAATATAAGAATTGGAATAGAACATTAGTTGCTGCACCTGAGCGTGGGGTACTTGTAGAGATTCTTAAAGAAGGTGCATTAGAGCTTGCAATCATGGGAAATAAAGCTCAAAACGAACGTATTGAAGCAAATTTAGCTTCTTTAGTTGCATTAGAAAATAAAAAGGCAAACTCGCTTAATAAATCTAATATAGCTGGTTCTGCTAAAGCTAAATAATACATAGTTTTCATAAATGAAAACTTTTAGTTTGAACTATTCTTGCTAGAAGTTTTCATAAATGAAAACTTTTTTATTGGGTAAGTTTTCATAAATGAAAACTAATCTAAAAGTGGTGATGATATGAAATGGTTGAATTTATCAGAATTCGGACTGCATCTAGGGTTTCGAAAAGCAACAAGCTTTAGAGATAAAGTTGCCGTACTGACTGTCAATGATTTAAATACTTTATCACGGTTCATTCATTTAGTTGATTTAAGTGAAAAACTACAAGCAATAGGATTTAACCGTGTCAATTCAGATGACGGGAATGCAAAGTTTGTAAAAGCTGATAATTCAATCAATCCAAAACAATTAGCTTCAATATTGCCAATCACAAATAAACATTTACAAGAAATGCCGGAGAATGATGCTAGAGCGAAATTTCATGTAGATAAGCAAGCATGGATAGATTTGACTGCAAAACTAGCTCAACAAGGTTCAGTTTGGAAACTAGATGAAAATTATTACAATGAAGCAGGTATACACTGGAAAAATAAAATTAGTGAAAACTACCTAGATCTATCTACAAAGCAAGATGAAAGATACATAAATTTAGCTTTTGAAAGCCCTTTACCAGTAAATTTGTTAGAAACTTATAAATATGATTCAAGAGCATTGGGTGTACTAACTACTAATAAGGAAATACTGATAAGAAAAGGCGTGCCAGAAGAGGCTTTTACAGAAGTACAATTAAACTTTATGTTGCCATTATTATCATTAGAAGATGAAGTTCATATAGTTCTAAATGATATCCGTGAAGTACCAGAAATATTAGAGTTGCATCCAGATATATGGCGTCAATCGATCAATAGTTTTGAATCCTTTTTAACAAGATCAAAATTATTAGAAAAAATAAATAATCTTTTGATAAATGATGAATTCTTGGACAAATCAAATGAAATTGTAAATGATATAAAAGTGTTTTATGACACGTATAACAAATGCTTACTAAGTAAAGAAGAATTTTCAAATGATGATGATTTAACAAATCACCGTATTCAGTTGTTGAAAAACCAAATTATAAAGCTCGATAAATTTGGTGTGATTAATGAAAATTTATTACCAAAGCTTGATAACATCTATGACTCTTCAATTGAAGAAACTGTACTAGAACCTGAAAAGGAAAATAAGTCCCTTAATGAAAGAATTGAGGACTATGGAGAATATGTTTTCGGAGCTAGAAAACATTTTTATCAGAAATCTAAAAATGCACTTTTCGAAGAATTGAATAGTTCAAAGACCTATCTTTAGATGTTCTCATAGATAAATTCCAAAAACGAAATTTATGGTCATTCAAAAATGAAACCATGAGCCAGATTGAAGACAACAATGTGATCTTTTTCTTAGCTCAATCAGTCTACAACATGATTCCTTCTAAAATCTCTTTCTCCAAAGATGAGAGAAAAGACTCTGAAGAATGCATTGATAAGTTAAAAAGCTATATGTATTCAGTTAACCATTTTAAAGAAATGGTCCATACGGCTATAGAATTAGACAAAAATGAAAGAATGCCTATAGCTAATTTTGTCAATCAAATGGTTAACTATAGAAACGTCTTAAGAGGTTATGCTCAGGATCCTCAGCAATTCTTATTTGATGAATTAGATGAGGACCGTTTATTAGCAGATAGGATATATAAGGTTGTAAAAGGTACGACTCTTAGAGGAAGTCTTTATTTCAATTATGAATAATTTGGATACTGTCAAAACACAGTATTGCAAAATGATGTTTAATGAAGTCTATCCAGAAACTAAAGAAGTCTCATATGATCAATTTCAAGACTATGTTGAGTCCGGCGGTCACATATATGATGGTAGTGCAATAAAACAATTTATAGACGCAGCTAATGGTAAGTTAGATTACACATATCTTTCGCGCCAATTTGAGC
>NZ_RKJG01000005.1:4270000-4273841 GCF_003940475.1 Acinetobacter sp. FDAARGOS_559 | reverse complement strand
AATTGCTAGGTCACATGCCACTAAAGGTGAGAAACCGCCTCCAAGCACCAGCCATTGACCATAGCAATGGTTGTTTTGAATACATACGAAGAAGTTGCCACTGCCAACGACATGAGTCACGACGAATACGCTCTTGGAAAATCTCTGGTTGAGTATCGACTTCACGGAAATATTCCTTCAAATCCATACCCGCTGTCCAAGAGTCGCCTGCACCAGTCAGAACCAAAACTTTAGCATTTTGATCAAGCTCAAGGGTTCAAGCACATCAATCATTTCACGATTGAGGGTTGGGCTCATGGCATTTTTCTTTTCAGGGCGGTTTAAAGTAACCCATGCAATTCCATCTTCAACTTTAACATCTACTGTTTCCCAGCGGTTTTCATAACTCATCTTCATACTCCTTGAATGATTTCTTGCTGTTCTGGGATTTAATCTAATATCAGTTAAACTTACATTCAAGTCTTTTTTGGAAAATTTTATAAATATTTATAATTTGTTGTATTTTAAACATTAATTATTTTAAAAATTAATTTTAAATAAAAATATGTTGATTTTTTAATAAGTTTAACTGATATTTTTGGTGTGTTTAAAAATAATACACAAAGGGCTAAATGGAACGACTAGTCAATAAAGGACAACACAATGGAAAAAAATATCAGGACAGCCTTCAAGGGCAAAAATCACGTTGCTACTGTGCTTTGCCATAGCGATTTTTGAAGGATTTGATCTTCAATCAATGGGGGTAGCCGCTCCACGAATGCGGGCTGAGTTTATGTTAGATAATGCCCAGATGGCGTGGGCATTTAGTGCTGCAATTTTGGGAACACTCCCAGGCGCAATATTAGGTGGTCGGTTTGCCGATATTGTCGGGCGTAAGAAAATTCTGATTTTTAGTATCTTACTTTTTGGAATTATGTCTTTGCTAACCGCCTATGCGGCCAATTTTAGTCTGTTACTGCTTATTCGTTTTTGTACGGGTTTGGGAATGGGTGGGGCGCTACCCATGATGATTACGCTTGCCTCTGAAGCTGTGCCTGACCAGCACAAAGGTACTGCGGTTAGTGTGATGTATAGTGGCATTCCTTTTGGTGGCTTACTCACTTCCGTCGTTGCTATGTCGTTGGCAGGCGATGCAGAGTGGCGTCATATTTTCTATATCGGGGGGATTGCACCTATTTTACTAATCCCACTGATTATGCGCTTTTTACCTGAGTCAAATGACTACCTGCAACGCAAAGTTCAAGCACAGCAAACCACGCCATTCTTTGAGGTTTTATTTGCGAAAGAACGCCGTATGTCGACCATTCAGCTTTGGATAAGCTTTTTCTGCACGCTGGTGGTGTTGTATTTCTTGTTGAACTGGTTGCCGTTACTCATGGGTGCGCAGGGCCTATCAAAACTACAGGCGAACTATGTACAGATGGGCTACAACGTTGGCGGAATTTTAGGTTCAATCCTCATGGGCGTATTGCTTGATAAATTACGCATGAGCTTTGTGATTAAGCTAATTTATCTCGGCATTTTATTCTCACTATGCTGTTTAGCAATTTCTCCAACCGTTGCTTTACTTGCACTTTCGGCAGTGGGTTGTGGCTTATTCATTGTGGGTGGGCAATCGGCGTTGTATGGTTTGGCTGCCATGTATTATCCAACCGAAATGCGTGGAACCGGAGTTGGCGCTGCGGTTGCAATCGGGCGTATTGGTTCGTTTGCTGGACCTTTAATGGCTGGTTTTTTACTCTCGCTTGGACAAAGCTCGACCATCGTGATTGGTTCAAGTATTCCAGTGATCTTAATTGCAGCGATCTCTGCATTACTTCTTGTCAAAAAACCTAAACAGCCTGTACATTTAGTACAAAGCTCAGGTGCTCGCTAAGTTTTAACGAAAGTATGGGGTTAGAACCTCATACTTTCACTACAGATTTTCTTATGATGATTGAAAGGTTATGGTACGTTCGAATTTAGTTCAAAAAAAAGTAGAAGATGAGCCTAAGTTAAGTTACATGATTGCTCGTGTTGACCGAATTATTAGTAAACATTTAACAGAACATTTAAAAGAGCTTGAAATTACCTTACCGCAATTTACCGCACTTTCTGTTTTAGCTTCAAAAAGTAATTTATCCAATGCCAAGCTTGCTGAGCGTTCTTTCATAAAGCCGCAATCTGCCAACAAAATTTGCAAGATTTACTGGTGAATGGCTGGATTGAGAAAAAACCGGACCCGACACATGGCCGCCGTATTTTAATTACCCTGACCGAAAGCGGGATTGAAAAATTAAACAAATGCAATGAAGTGGTTTTAAAAGTCGAAGAAAAATGCTTGAAGGCATTGATATTAACTTGGCTTATTTGATCCGTAATAATCTCGATATTATGGTCAATAATCTTAAAAATTTTAAATAAGTGTGTTTGTTTAGGTTGAGTTAAATTGCTAAGTAATGATTCACACAGAAAATTGATTTCATTTTGCAAATGAACTTGCTAGCATCAAAGTGACGTTTTTGATGATGTGTGGCAACGAATGTCTTCAGGACAACAAGTTTTACTAAAACTAAGAAAATGATTATTTCAGGGGAACTTGAAGGCGGTGCCAGAATTGCCGAGATTCCTACTGCCGAGTTACTTGGCGTTTCACGCCAGCCTGTTCGTATAGCCTTTCGGTTGCTCGAACAAGAAGGTCTCCTCATTAAAAACCCAACTCGTGGTTATACGGTTCGTGAAATTTCCGGAAAACTGGTGCATGACGCACTTGAAGTGCGCGGTGTGCTTGAAGGGTTGGCTGCGAAAACTTTGGCAGAGCAAGGCTTAAGCGAAGAGCAAAAAAAGACCTTGCAACATTGCATTCAGGAAACGGAAAAACTCTTTAATGAAAAAGACGAGTTTGGCGATGCTGAGCTAGAGCGTTATCACCATTTTAATGTCATCTTTCATGACACCATTATTGAGGGAGCGCAAAACGTTGCGCTCATCCAAGCGTTGGCTAAAAACAACCAATTGCCGATGGCTTCTGCCCAAGCCATTACCTATGACCAGAACCAAGCTTTGTCAGAATATCGCCGTTTGCACTATGCACATTTGCAGCATTGTTCGATTTTCGATGCATTGGTAAATCGTCAGGCAGGGCGTGCTGAAACATTAATGCGTGAACACAGTAGTGTGGTGATTTTAGGTGAAACGCTAAGAAATGTTCTCAGCACTTAAAGTGAAAAGTTCCTTTATTTTTGAATAAAGGAATTTTCGAGTTAAAGCTCAATTACAAGATGTTTAGTTTTTGCACGAGAACAACAAGGCGTAAATTGGTCATTTAGTGCATGCTCCTCATCAGTCATAAATAGATCCCGATGATCAGGTATACCTTCTACAACGCGGGTAATACATGTGCCGCAAATGCCTTGTTCACATGAAACAGGAATATCAAAACCATTTGCAATTAATGCTTCTGTTGCAGTCTGCTCTGGCAATACTTCAATTCGGCGGCCCGTACCTTTCACTTCAATAGTAAAAGCTTCATTGTTGGACGTATCTACTTTTTGCGCGACAAAATGCTCTTGATGTAACTGTTCGCTATGCCAACCCGCTTGTTCGGCTGAGCTCATGACAAACTGCATAAATCCTGTTGGACCGCATACATATAAGTGTCTATCTGGTGAACTCTGACCCAAAACCTCTGCCATATTACATTCAGTGTCGGGTTGATCTTGAATATGAAAATGGACTTGGTCACCAAAATGCTCGGTTAAGTTGCCATAGAAAGCAATCATTTCATGACTACGAACAAAGTAGTGCAACTCAAAAGGTATATTGGCCGCCTTAAGTCGATACGCCATCGACAAAATAGGGG